>JBQGOU010000026.1:0-9652 GCA_052086865.1 Cellulomonadaceae bacterium | reverse complement strand
ATCGCCTCGATGCGCGCGCCCTGGCTGTACCAGAGGCCGGTCAGCGCACGCTGTGGGCCGGGCGGTCCGGTGGCGATGGCGGTCAGCAGCACGACGACCGCGCCGGAGAGGATCAGCCACCGGTGCCGGCGGCCGCGCAGCAGCACCACAGCGCCGATGACGACGGCAGCCGAGATCACGGCGTTGCCCGGCACCGGCGACAGGACGGTGTCCAGCAGGGTCCGCAGAACCGAGGCGGGGTACGTGCGGACCTGCGCCCGCTCGTACTCGATGAGGGATCTCAGTATCGGCGAGCGCACGAGCACGAGAACCGCCCCCGCCCCCAGCGCCGCGGTCACGACGCCGGCGCTCAGAAGCGCTACCCGGTGCCCTGCGCGCCACCACCCGTGCACGGCGCCCGTCAGGACCACGAGCGCATAGGGGCCGACGACGACGAGCAGCCCGACGGCGCCGCTGCCGTGCGCCGCCGCCACCCCGAGGGCGGCGAGCAGAGCGAGCACCCCGGTGCCGAACCCGCGGCGCGCACCCTCGGTGCGCCAGCGGCGCCCGGTCCGGACGGCGAGCGCTGCCGCTCCGGGGATGAGCATGACGGACAGCCCGTTCGGCCACTGCGCCAGGGTGCTGAGCGGCACGGTCGGGAACATCGAGAACCCGCTGGCAAGCACCGTGGCGAGCGGGACCAGAGCGGGTCGTGCCGGGAACAGAGCCTGGGTGAACGCGGCGATGCCCAGCAGCCACCCGAGGCCGATGACCAGCGTCGAGGCGTTGCCCGCCACGACGGGTGTGGCCAGGGCGGGCGGCACCAGCGCCACCATCGAGTGCCACACCGCCGGGTAGTAGACCGAGGCGCCCTGCCCGTAGAGGCCGTCGAGCGAGTCGGCCACCCCGATCTCGTGCACCAGCGCGACGCCGTTGAGGTGAAACACACCGTCCCACTGCTGCAGGGGCATACCGGGCGACCCCATGCCGACGAGGGTCGGGACTGCGAGCGTCAGGGTGCCCACGGCGACGGCGACGGCGAGCCAGCGACGGATCCACGGGCTCCGCGGCGCCCCCGACGACGGCGTCTTCGCGGGCGCCGCGGCACGGGTCCGTCGACGCAGGACACGGAGGAGAAGCGCGCCCGCTCCTGCCACGAGCAGGAGGGCGCCGACCGTCCCGAGGGACCAGCGCACACCCGTGCGGGCAAGGATCAGCGCGGCGAGCGCGCAGAGCGCGCTGGACAGCGCGGGGGCGGCGCCCAGCACCACGAGGCCCCGCGCGCCGGCAAGGCGCAGCGCCGCAGCTCCTGGCGCGAACAGCACGACCGTGAGCAGAACCGATGCCGCGGCGAGCTCGAGCCACTCCACAGGCACTCCTCGTCCGTCCGATCGGGGGTCACGCTAGCAGCCGGAGGCATGGTGACAGGCGAAGGGCCCAGGACCTGGTGGTCCTGGGCCCTTCGCCGTACGACGTGGTCAGCTCTCGGCGGACTCGTCCTTGGCAGCCTCGTCCTGCGCGGACGCCTCGGCGGCGGGGACCTCCGCTGCGGGGGTCTCCGCTGCGGGAGTCTCCTCGACCGCGGTCTCCTCGGCAGGTGCCTCCGCCTTGGCGGAGGACTCCTTCACGGAACGCTTCGCGGCGCCTTCGGCCTCACGGACGACGGCCTGCTTCGGGCTCACGGGCTCGGTGACGAGCTCGATGACGGCCATGGGGGCGTTGTCGCCCTTGCGGTTGGCGATCTTGATGATGCGGGTGTAGCCGCCCTGACGCTCCGCCATCGTCGGCGCGATCTCGGTGAACAGGGTGTGCACCACGCTCTTGTCACGGATGACCGTGAGCACCCGGCGCCGCGCGTGCAGGTCGCCGCGCTTGGCGAACGTGATGAGGCGCTCGGCCAGCGGGCGAAGACGCTTGGCCTTCGTCTCGGTGGTCGTGATCGCGCCGTGCTCGAACAGGCTCGTCGCCAGGGTGGCGAGGAGCAGCCGCTCGTGCGCGGGGCTTCCGCCGAGGCGGGGGCCCTTCGTGGGGGTAGGCATCGTTCTTGGCTCCTAGATCTCCGGGCGCCGGGCCCCGACGGTGTCGGGGCCGGCGAGGTCAGTTCTGCTCGTAGTCGGCGAACTCACCCTCGTCGCCGTCGTGGTAGTCAGCGGTGGTGGGGTCGAAGTCGAGCGGCGAGTCCTTGAGGGCGAGGCCCAGACCGGCCAGCTTCTCCTTGACCTCGGTGATCGACTTCGAGCCGAAGTTGCGGATGTCGAGCAGATCCGCCTCGCTCCGGGCAACCAGCTCGCCCACGGTGTGGATGCCCTCGCGCTTGAGGCAGTTGTAGGACCGGATCGTCAGCTGCAGCTCCTCGATCGGCAGGGCGAGGTCCGCGGCGAGCGCGGCGTCCGTCGGGGACGGGCCGATCTCGATGCCCTCGGCCTCGACGTTCAGCTCACGCGCAAGCCCGAAGAGCTCGACCAGCGTCTTGCCCGCAGAAGCGAGTGCGTCACGAGGCGAGATCGCCTGCTTGGTCTCGACGTCGACGATGAGCTTGTCGAAGTCGGTGCGCTGCTCGACACGGGTCGCCTCGACCTTGTACGTGACCTTGAGCACCGGCGAGTAGATCGAGTCGACCGGGACACGCCCGATCTCGGCGTCGTACGCCTTGTTCTGGTTGGCCGAGACGTAGCCACGGCCACGCTCGACCGTGAGCTCGATCTCGAGCTTGCCCTTGTCGTTCAGGGTCGCGATGTGCAGGTCGGGGTTGTGCACCTCGACGCCGGCAGGCGGCACGATGTCCGCGCCGGTAACCTCGCCGGCGCCCTGCTTGCGCAGGTACATCACGACGGGCTCGTCGTTCTCAGACGACACGACGAGGTTCTTGATGTTGAGGATGATCTCCGTGACGTCTTCCTTGACCCCAGGAACCGTCGTGAACTCGTGCAGCACGCCGTCGATCCGGATCGACGTGACGGCAGCACCGGGCACCGAGGAGAGCAGGGTACGGCGCAGGGAGTTACCGAGCGTGTAGCCGAAGCCCGGCTCCAGCGGCTCGATCGAGAACCGGGACCGGTACTCGGAGATGACCTCTTCGGTCAGGGTGGGGCGCTGTGCGATGAGCACTGGTGTGTTCCTTTCGGTGTGCGTCCGCTATATGACGCAGCACAGGTCAACGATGCTGTCGTGCCGAGGGCGTCCCCCGCGGCCGACGTGCGATGAGAGTTCGCGAACGAAGGATCGACGGAACCAGGCGTCCGGGTGGCCTGCACCGCAGGCCACCCGGGCGAATGGGTCAGACGCGGCGACGCTTGGGCGGGCGGCACCCGTTGTGCGCCTGCGGGGTGACGTCCTGAATCGAGCCGACCTCGAGGCCAGCGGCCTGCAGGGAACGGATCGCGGTCTCACGGCCCGAGCCGGGGCCCTTGACGAAGACGTCGACCTTCTTCATCCCGTGCTCCTGCGCGCGGCGGGCTGCCGACTCAGCGGCGAGCTGCGCTGCGAACGGCGTCGACTTGCGCGAGCCCTTGAAGCCCACCTGCCCGGAGGACGCCCACGAGATCACGGCACCGGACGGGTCCGTGATGGAGACGATGGTGTTGTTGAACGTGCTCTTGATGTGCGCCTGGCCGAGCGCGATGTTCTTCTTTTCCTTGCGGCGCGGCTTGCGAGCACCGGCGGCGCGAGTCTTGGGAGGCATGTCTGTGATTTCTCCTGGTTGAGGTCATCGGACCGTGCGGCACGCTGGCGCGGTGCACGGTCAAGGGGGGCGAGGCTCAGCGAGCCTTCTTCTTACCGGCCACGGTGCGCTTGGGTCCCTTGCGGGTACGCGCGTTGGTCTTCGTGCGCTGTCCGCGCACGGGAAGGCCGCGGCGGTGACGCAGCCCCTCGTAGCAGCCGATCTCGACCTTGCGGCGGATGTCGGCGGCCACCTCACGACGGAGGTCACCCTCGAGCTTGAAGTTTCCTTCGAGGTAGTCACGCAGCGCCACGAGCTCGGCGTCGCCGAGATCCTTGACACGAACGTCCGGGCTGATCCCGGTGGCGGCAAGCGCCTGCTTGGCGCGAGTACGGCCGACGCCGTAGATGTAGGTGAGCGCGATCTCAAGCCGCTTCTCGCGGGGGAGGTCGACGCCGACAAGACGTGCCATGTGCCTTCCGGCTCCTTGTGGTGCTGTCGGAGGTCTGCCGCATCGCCATCCCGCTGTGGTGCGGGCCCCGGCCTCCGACCGGGGGTTTCGACTCGTCCGGGGACGGGCCGATGGTGATGCGCTGTGATGCCCCAACCGGGGCGGTCTCCTGGATCGATCCTGCGTGCAGCGAGGGGCTGGTCAGCCCTGACGCTGCTTGTGCCGCAGGTTCTCGCAGATGACCTGGACGCGACCGTGCCGGCGGATCACCTTGCACTTGTCGCAGATCTTCTTGACGCTGGGCTTTACCTTCATGGTGGTTCCTTCGCCGCCGGGCGCGCCCGCTCGACGACCGCGCGGGCGGGGTGGTGGATTACTTGTAGCGGTAGACGATCCGGCCGCGGGACAGGTCGTACGGGCTGAGTTCGACGACGACCCGGTCCTCAGGCAGGATGCGGATGTAGTGCTGCCGCATCTTTCCCGAGATATGGGCGAGCACCTTGTGGCCGTTCGCAAGCTCCACGCGGAACATCGCGTTGGGCAGCGCCTCGACGACACTGCCCTCGATCTCGATGACACCGTCCTTCTTTGCCATAGCCTCCGCTAACTCCTGGGTTGTCCCCACCTCCCGCTCCGGCCTCGACGCATGCGAGGTCGGATGATGCGAAAGGGTGGGCGGCACGCAAGACACATGCCAACGCAACATCTTACGCTATGAACGCTCAGTGGCAAACCACCCATGCCTGCGCCGTTCGCACGTCGCGGTCAGCGCGCCACCGACGGCTCGATGAGGCCGCACTCGACGGCGCAGCGCACCGCCTCCTCGCGCGAGTGGACGCCCATCTTGCGGTAGATGCTGCGCAGGTGCGTCTTGACGGTGTTGGTCGTCAGGAACAGGTTCTTCGCCACCGCCTGCAAGGACCTGGACTGAGCAAGAGCAACAAGGACCTCCCCCTCACGGTCGCTGAGCTCAGCGGAGATGCGGGGCTCGGGGAACGGGCCGTCAGCACCCCCCGCGGCGAGCCGGTCGAGAATCTCCCCCAGTTCGCTCACCGCCGAGCGGTGCCGGGCCAGCAGTGGACGAGGTACGAGCGCAAAGGGCAGAATCAGCCCCGACTCGGCGGACAGGGCTGCGGCCTCGCGCAGCAGCAGCCGCGCCCGGTCCTCCTGGCCCCGCGCATCAACGGCCAGGGCCTTGACGACGAGGACGTCGAGCCGCAACCGTGCGGTGGCGACCTGGGCAAGCGCAGCGTCGGCCCGTCGGACGGCCTCGCCGTAGTTGCCGGACATCAGCGCGACGCGGGCCTGGGCCACGAGCCGCACATCGAGACGAGACACGACCGCGGCCGCGTCGCGGGCACGCTGCACGTGACCCATCGCGAGCATCAGGTCCACCCGGCCCAGGGCGGCGAGGCCGGCGAGAGTGTCGTCAGGCCGCACCCCGACGATCCGCCCGGGGTCCTTCTCGAGCTCCTCGAAGCTCTCGAAGGCGCGGCCCGTGCAGATCCCCGCATAGGTGCGCGCGATCAGCCCCATCGTCCACAGGTCGTCGGGGACGTCGCCGCCGTTGAGCTCGCGGACCTCTTCCCCGGCCTGCTCGAGCCGTCCGATGCGCACAACCTCGGTCAGCACGATCATGAGGAGCCGATCGCGCTCTGCGCGGACGCCCGTGCGCAGGTGCGCAGCGCCCAGCTCGGCGATCTCGGTCCAGCGCACGGCCTCGTGGACTTCGCCCTCGAACACGCTCACCAGACCTGCGCCGAGGGCGGACCGGGCGGCCATCTCCGCGGAACCGAGGGCAACAGCCGCCCGGTGCGCGTCCGCGAAGTAGCCGCGCACCTGCCGCGGCCCGTCCTTCGCCAGGCGGCCCACCGCCCAGTCGTAGAGCACCTCGGGGATCGCCTCGGCCACCGCGGGCGCGAGCCGGCTGGCATCGTCGCCCACGTCACGGAAGTGGTCGACGACGACGTCGGCGGCTCGGCGCGGACCGCTCAGCGCACTCTGGAACCTCGCCTCCCCCGTTCCCCGGCCGCGGATCTCCGAAGTGTCGTCCCCGGGCAGCAGGTACTTACGCGCGACAAGCAGATGGGGACTCGTCATGACCACGGCGTCGGGCACCACCCACAGCGCCGGGGCGAGCGCACCCACGTGCCGCTCGGCGATCGTCACCCAGTCCTGCGCGAGCAGCTCGACGAGCGGCTCCCACAGCTGCGCACCAGTCAGGAGCGCAAGCACCGAGGCGATCTTGCCCTGCTCGCGCTGCAAACGGCTGGCCAGTCGAACGAGGATCTCATAGGCCTCCCGGTCCTCGGCGCTGAGCCGGTCACGGGCCTCGCGCTGGACGGCACCGAGGTGGGAGTAGACCTTCACACCGTCCTCGGTGCGGCAGCGCAGCAACCCCGCGGCAGTGAGCGACTCGATAGGTCCGTGCGGGTCCGTCGCGCACAGCGTCTGCGCTGTCTCCGCGGTGAACTCCCCCACCAGCGCGGTCTGCTTGACGAAGGCGGCGACATCCGCGGAGGAGAACTGGCTCCAGACCGAGCGCAGGAACCACTTGCCCGCATCCATGTCGAGCGCAAAGCTCGCACCCTCGCTGCGTCCCGCCGCGGAACCCGCGAGGATGACCTGCACCAGCGCGGGCCAGCCGCCGGTCTCCTCGCGCAGCAGCGCCGCCTCCTGCGTCGAGAGATCGATCGGCTGCTTCGCGGCCACAACGGCGATGTCGTCGGCCGTTAGGGCAAGATCTCCGGGCCGCAGGACGACGGAGTCAACCATCGTCGCTCCGACCACCTCGAGCACCGTCGCGACTCGGGTGCACACCACCAGGTAGAGCGAGGGCGCCGCACGCAGGAGCTCGATCAGCTCGTGGTCGATCGCCGGCTGCTGCTGGGTGTCACCGTAGCCGTCGAGCACGAGGAAGATCGGACGGTCCCGCCTGCCGAGGAGGTCGAGAACGCGCTCGCGCACACCGTGCCCCCCGCGTGCCGACCGGGGCGAGGGCCCGAAGTCCTCGAGCCGCTCGGCGAGCCGCACCCAGAAGTTCTCGACCGGGTCGGCCGACGCGCCGTCGAGACTCCACGCGAAGGAGAGCCACAGGACGTCGACCTCCTCCTCGGCCAGCGACCGCAGCCACTGCGAGGTGATGAGCGTCTTGCCGAAGCCGTGCGGCGCACGCAGCACCGTCAGCGGCGCCCGCTGCGCCAGCATGCGTAACGACCGCGAGGCCAACATCCGGTCGCTCTGGGTCCGCGGCATTCCGCGGTAGCGGGCCCGCGCAAGCGCACGTTCCCCTGGATCACGCGATGAGATCACCACAACTGCTTCCCCCCTGCACCAACCGCTGCCGTACGGGTGATCGACGGGTGATCGGTGACGGCGAGGTCGTAGACCGGAACTCTACGCACCCCCGCCAAGCTCGCGGAAGACCACGCCGCCCACCCCCGGGGTGAGGACAGGGTGAGAGCGAGTCCCCCACGGCTCGAGATGCATCCAAACCGGACATATCGCCCCTGCCGGGCGTCACCCAGGGCGGCCCGGCGGCCGTCACACGGCCTTTCAGTGCCCCTCCGGGGCATGCGCAGCGGGGCGCCTCACCCCGCGTCCGTCAGAGCGCGGCGGGCACGATCCCGAAGGGGGCGAGGTCCGCAGCGCCGCCGTCGGGCGCGGTCAGCACCCACACCCCACCGTCGACGACGGCGACGGTGTGCTCCCAGTGCGCTGCCCGGGACCCGTCGTCGGTCACCACCGTCCAGTCGTTCTCGCACACCTGGGTGAACCGCTCGCCACGCGTGAGCATCGGCTCGATGGCCAGACACATGCCGAGGGAGACGCGCGGACCGCGGTCCTTGCCCTTGTGCCCCAGAACCTCCGGGGGCTGGTGCATCGTGGACCCGATCCCGTGGGCGACGTAGTCACGCACGAGTCCGAAGCGGCCTTCCTTCGCGACGCCGTCGATGGCCGTGGCCACCGAGCACACCCGCTCGGCGTCAGCGAGGGCGGCGATTCCTGCCCACAGCGCCTTGCGTGATGTCGCCACGAGCGCCTCGTCAGCCTTGTCGGCCTCACCCGCTATCACGGTGATCGCCGCCACGCAGTGCCAGCCGTCGAGGGCGACACCACAGTCGACGGAGACCACGTCGCCGCGCGCCAGGACGCGAGGGCCGGGAACTCCGTGGACGACCTCGTCGTTGACGGAGACGCAGACGGTGGCCGGGTAACCCTCATATCCCAGGAACGACGAGCTCGCACCCGCCGCGGCGATGGCATCGGCGGCCAGCGCGTCGAGGGAGGCGGTGCTGGTGCCGGGCCGGATCTCCGCACGGACCGCCGACAGGACGTCGGCAACGACCAGGCCGGCCCGCCGCATGAGCCGGATCTGCTCAGGCGACTTCTGCTCGATCCGTACGCGTCCGAACATGCCGCTCAGTCGACCAGAGCCTGCACGGCGTCGACGAGACGCTGCGTGACGTCGTCCACGTCGCCGATGCCGTCGACGCGCACCAGCACGCCCCGCTCGTCGTAGACGGCGGACACCGGAGCGGTCTGCGCCGCGTACACCTCGAGCCGGTAGCGGATGACGTCCTCGGTGTCGTCCGCGCGGCCCTCGATCTCGGCGCGCTTGAGGAGTCGCTCGACAACGACCTCGGCGTCGGCGACGATCTCGACGGCGCCGGACAGCGTGATGCCCAGCTCGGCGCAGATCGCATCAAGCTCGGCAACCTGGGCCACATTGCGCGGATATCCGTCGAGCAGGAAGCCCTGGGCGACGTCGTCGGCCGCGAGACGGTCACGCACCATGTCGTTGGTGACCGAGTCGGGCACGAGCTCACCCTTGGCGGTGTACTCCTGCACCAGCTGGCCCAGCGCGGTGGCGCCCTTGATGTTGGCGCGGAAGATGTCGCCGGTGGAGATGGCCGGAACGCCGAGCCAGTCGGCCAGGCGCGCGGCCTGCGTGCCCTTGCCCGCTCCAGGAGGACCGAGAATCACCAGACGTGCACTCATCGCAGGAACCCTTCGTAGTGTCGCTGTTCGAGCTGAGAGTTGATCTGCTTGACGGTCTCGAGCCCGACGCCGACGACGATGATGATCGAGGTTCCGCCGAAGGGGATGTTCGGGCTGGCGCCGAGGGCGACGAGGGCCAGGGTGGGGATCAGGGCGACGATCGCGAGGTAGAGCGATCCGGCCGAGGTGATCCGGGTGATGACGTAGCTGAGGTACTCCGCCGTCGGGCGCCCGGCGCGGATGCCGGGGATGAACCCGCCGTACTTCTTCATGTTGTCCGCGACCTCGTCCGGGTTGAACGTGATCGCGGTGTAGAAGAACGCGAAGAAGATGATCATCAGGGTGAACACCGCGATGTACAGCGGCTTGTCCTGGCCCACCAGGTTCGTGGAGATCCAGCGCACCCAGCCGTCGTTCGGGTCGCCGAACTGCGCGGCGAGCGACGGGATGGCCAGGATCGAGGACGCGAAGATCACCGGGATCACACCGGACATGTTGATCTTGATCGGGATGTAGGTGCTCGAGCCGCCGTACATCTTGCGCCCGACCATCCGCTTGGC
>JBQGOU010000025.1:0-17234 GCA_052086865.1 Cellulomonadaceae bacterium | reverse complement strand
GCAGCCCTGTGAGGTCC
Source organism: Cellulomonadaceae bacterium (assembly GCA_052086865.1). Lineage (GTDB taxonomy): Bacteria > Actinomycetota > Actinomycetes > Actinomycetales > Cellulomonadaceae > Flavimobilis. Next base: position 17,217 of record JBQGOU010000025.1, on the reverse strand, counting down.
CCGGTGTCTCCGGCCTGGGCCAGGGCCTGCTCCACCGAGTCGAACATGGTGGCCGCCTCGGCGAGCTCCTGGGAGACCGTCGTGATCGTTGTCCTGGCTCCGTCGAGCCGGTCGACCACGGAGTCGGCGGACCCGGTCAGGCTCGACGCGGCGGAGGACAGCTGGTCGCCGACGCCGGCGAGTGTGGCGCTCGCCGAGGAGATGGTTCCGGACAACTCCTCCAGGCGAGGCTTGAGGTTGTCGTCGTAGTCGGTACGGACGTCGTCGATGCTCTGCGCCGCCTGCGCCACCAGGTCGAGGAGCTCCTGGCGTGTGGCCTGGGCGCCATCGTTGGACGTGGCCACGCGGTCCGCGGCGTCGATGAGCGCATCGTGGACGGCGCGCTGATGCGCGATGGCGTCGTCGAGGGCCGCGACGACACGGGCCACCGCCTCCTGTGCCGTGTCCGGCAGCTGCGGGCCGATCTCGTCAGCCAGCCGCTGCCTGAGCTTCTCGTACTCGTCGGCGGCGGCCTGCACCTGTGCGGCCACCGCCTGGATCGCAGCCACCTGGCTCCCTGCCTGCGCGTCCACGTCCGCGTAGAGCTCGTCGATGCGGTCGGCCGCCGCCTGGTAGCTCTGCACGCTTCCGGTGAGTGCGTCGGACAGCGCGGCGGCTGCGGAGTCGAGCGTGCCGGCCAGGTCCCGGGCGGCGTCGACGCCGCCGCCGATCGCGTCCGAGGCGTTGGTGAAGGACTGGCGCGATGCGTCGATCAGCCGGGCCGAGCTGCGCACGAGGGACTCGCTCGAGTCGATCAGGCCCGTGAACAGGTCCGCGGACTGCGAGGCCGAGCGCAGCTGCGCCGCCACCTGTCCGGCGTGCAGCTGCAGCCGGGACAGCACCGCCTGGGTGTCGGCGTCGGTGAGGAAGTCCGACAGGGAGGAGATGATGCTCAGACCGACGTCGCTGAGCGTCTGGGTGAACACCTCGTTCACGCGCCGGGACACCTCGTCCGCGCCCTGGCCGGTGATCTTCGGCGCCAGGGCGCTCTTCTTCTCGTTCGTGTAGTAGGCGATGTCCGTGCGCTGCGCGCCAGGGGCGTAGAACGTCATCATGTCCGCGCTGAAGCTGGCGGGCAGGACGATGGCGGCGTAGTACGTGCCGGACCGTGTTCCGTCGACGGCGTCGGATGCGGAGGTGATGACCCAGTCCAGGTCGTCGTTGGCGCGCAGCTCCGAGAGCACCTGGTCGCCCAAGGTGATCCGGATGGGGATCAGGTCGCTCTCATAGCCCTCGTCCAGGCTGGCGACCGCCACCGTGAGGTTCTTCGTGTTCGCAAACGGATCCCAGCTCGCGATGACGTTGAACCAGGTGAACAGCGAGGGGATGACGACGAGCCCGAACAGGACGATCAGAGCCATGACGTTGCTCGTCGCCCGGCGGACGTCGCGGCGGACCAGCGCCCAGATCCCGTTCATGGCGCACCGTCCGCGTCTGTGTGTATGTCCGTGTCCGTGTCCGTACCTGTTCCCGTGCCGTCCGATGTCTCGGCGGCCTCGGCGTTCTCGGCGCTCTCGGCGCTCTGCGCCGCGAGGAGAAGCTCCAGCTGGTCGACAGCGCTTGAGGAACCGTCGTCGGGCGCCGTGGCCTGCGGATCAGCGCCGTCGTCGGGCGCCGTGGCCTGCGGATCAGCGCCGTCGTCGGGCGCCGGCGTCGGCTTGTCCTGGGCCAGGTGACGCGGACCAGGTTCCGCGGCGTGCGCGGATGCGGCGTGGGCGCCGTGGTCGTCCTCCAGCATGACCTGGCGCAGCTGGGACTCGGGCATCTGGCCGAGATCCGCAGCCAGGGCGAGGTTGTATCGCAGGTACTCGACGGCCAGCAGGAATCCCATGACGGCCAGCACCCAGGCCACCCAGATGCCGAGCAGGGAGGCCTTGACGCCCGGGGTGAGCCAGGACAGGACGCCGAGCACTGCCATCCCGGCGCCGCCGACGGCCAGGGCCCCATAGCGCAGCCGGGGGTAGCGGCGGGTGAAGCGCGCGGCACGCCGCTCGAGTCCGTCGCGGTACTCCTCGCGGTCCGAGAGGGCGTGGATGACCTGGGAGAGGCGGTACCCGCCGCCGGTGATCTGCACCTCCTCGCTGCGCAGCAGGCCGGTCGAGGCGATCTCGCGGTTGAACAGCCCGTGCAGGTTGCCGAGGTAGCGGCGCAGCACCAGGCCGAGGGCGAAGGACAGCGCGACGAAGACGGCGAGGGCGCCCACGTACCGCAAGTAGTGCGTGCCGTAGAAGCCGCTGATCGTCTCGCGCATCGCGTCGATGCCGTAGGTGAAGGGGAACAGCGGATAGAGCGCGCGGAAGAAGCCCGGCATCATCTCGATCGGGTAGAGCCCGGAGGCCCCGGGGATCTGCATGATCACCAGCACCACGCACAGGCCCTTGCCGATGTGGCCGAAGGACACCGATAACGCGTAGACGATGCTGAGATACGCGAGCGAGATCAGCACACCGGTGCCCACGAACGCGACCGCGTTCGCCGTCTGCACTCCGATCACCAGGTTGCCGAGGCAGACCAGGAGCCCCTGCGTCGCCGCCACACACGCGAGCAGCAGCCACCGTCCGAGGTAGGCCTGGCGCACCGTAACCCCGGGGATCCCTTCCCGGTCGACCTCCAGCCGGAAGATCACCATGAGCATGAAGGCGCCGATCCACAGGGACAGGTTCGTGAACAGTGCCGCCATGGCCGAGCCGTAGGACGTGATCTTGAAGACGACGTGCTCCTGGACCTGCACGGGCGAGGCCATGAACTGTGCGATCTGCTGGGCGTCCAGCCCGCTCAGGGTGTTCAGCTCGGTCCACGACGCGGCGGTGCCCAGGGCGAGGACGTCGGTGCGCAGGGTCTGCAGGTTCGACTGCACCGTGTCGAGGCCGGAGGCCAGCGCGTCGAGCGAGCCGCCGGTCGCGACGATCTGGGCATCCAGGTCGTCGAGCAGATCCTGTGCCTGGACGAGCTGGGTGCGCTGCGCTGTGATCGTCGCCGACAGCGTGGCGGTGCTGGTCGAGAGCGCGGACATGGAGCCGTTCAGGGCAGGGACCGTGTCGAGCAGGATCGTCCGCATGCTGCTCGCGGTGCCTGCGGCGGTCCCGAGCGCCGCGTCGATGGCCTCGGCGGCATCGCCGACCCCGGTGGCGGTGGTCGCCGTGTCCTCGGCGAGCTGCCGGAGGCTGCCCAGCAGCTCCTGGTCGCGGGTGTTGCGGTCCTGGAGCGCGGCGATGAGCTCGTCCAGGCGGGCGGCGACGTCCGGGTCGAGGTCGGCGTCCGCAACCACGACCTGCAGGTCCGCGATGGCCGCGCCGTTCGCCTCCACGACCGCGCTGATCGACTCGATGGCGGAGGCCAGCCGGCGGTTGGCCTGCGTCAGCGCGCTCGTCAGATCCGTGATCGCCGGGGTGGCGACGGCCGAGGCGTCGGCCAGCACCGTGGCACCCTGCACGTAGGCGGAGCTCACCGAGTCGGTCAGGGCCACCACGTCGCGCTGGGCGTCCGCGACGATCGACTGACCCTGTGCGAGCGCGGACTGCACCTGGACAAGCGCCCGGTCGACGTCGTCGAGAGTTGAGCGCGCCGCCGCCAGGCTCTCGCGCGGGCCCGCGAGCCCGTCCTTGAGGCCCGCGACGCTCTCGTGTGCGTCCGCGACCGTGCCGACGGCCTCGTCGAGGGCGTTGAGCGTCGCACCCCGGGCGTCGGTCAGCTGCTGCTCCGCCTCCTGGCCCGCATCCACCAGCGCGTCGGTTGCCGCCTCGGCCACCATCGAGGTGAAGGTGCTGGTGATCTGCGCCTCGATGGTCGAGGCACCCACGTCCGTGACCTTCGGGGCGACGGCGTTGGCCTTCTCGTTGACGAAGTACTGCAGCGTGGGCTGGGTGAAGTCGCCCGTCGTGATGCTCACCAGGTCGGCGCTGAAGCTCGCGGGGATGATGATCGCGGCGTAGCTCTCCCCGCTGCGCACGCGTTCGAGCGCCTCGTCGCGGTCGACGAACCGCCAGCCCAGCTGGTCGTTGGCCTTGAGCTGGGCCACGACCTGTGCGCCGACATCGATGTCCCCGGTCATGTCGGAGTGTGCGCCGGTGTCGAGATTCACCACGGCGACGTCGATGTTGCTGGTGCTGCCGTACGGGTCCCAGAACCCGACGATGTTGAACCAGGCGTAGAGCGCGGGGGTCACGATCACGCCGATGACGATGATCCAGGCCTTGCGCACACCAAGCAGGCGCCTTGCGTCTCGCGTGAACACACGCCACGTGTTGCTCATAGCGCTTCCTGGCCGGACGAGGCTCGGGCTGTCGGGTCAGCACCGGGTCGAGTCACCCGCCCCGCGCGAGCGACCGAGTGCGAGTCTAGGTCGTCCGTCCCCGAGCGGCCGCACGGGGACTCCCGCCGCAGGCCCGGCTAGACTCGTCGCGCCCTCGTAGCTCAATGGATAGAGCAACGGCCTTCTAATCCGTAGGTTGCAGGTTCGAGTCCTGTCGGGGGCACCCAACGCACAAGGCTCGAACCTTGGCCCAAAGAATCAAGGGCTGGGGTTCGGGCCTTGTTCGCGTTTGCGGCCCAGGTGAGGGCGTCGGCGTTGACCGCGGGGTCCAGCAGCATCTCGAAGGGGCGGGCGTTCTCGACACGCAGCTCATCGTCCTCCTCGACGTAGACCTTGGTGAAGAACGCCTGGTTGCACAGGCGCCGGTTGGCGTCGTCGCAGCGGGCGTAGATGTCGGCGCAGTTCTCCAACAGGTTCAGGGCGTCGTCCAGGTGCGCGCGGGCGTCGGTGTACTCGCCGTGGTGGGCGTCGAGGCGGCGGTTCACCTGGTCGAGTTCTCCGGCGATGCGGTCTTGTTCCCGTTTGAGGACGGCGAGCGGGATCGCGTCGGCGTAGTGGGCCTGCATGAGCCGGTCTTGCTCGTGCTCCAGGCGGTCGCGGTTCGCGGTGAGCTGGGCGAGTTCGTCGGCTTCGGCGGACATCAGCCGGTCGAAATCATGGTGCAGCATCCCGCCCAGAGCTTCGCGTCGGGCGGGGGTGAGTTGTACGCGCTGGTAGTAGTCCTCGATCAAGTGCTCGACGTCCTCGATGAGGATGGCCTGCCGAGTGCAGTCGGTGCGCTTGGAGTGCCGACCGGAGCACACGAAGTAGGGGTAGACATTGCCGTGCCGGTTCTTCGCGTTGGACACGATCAGCCGTGACCCGCAGACGCCGCAGTAGACGGTGCCTTTCAGATAGTGGTCGTGAACCTGGGTTGCCTCGGCGGCGCTCTTGTGCGCGGTGAGGACGGACTGCACCTGATACCAGACCTCGGCGGGGACGAGCGGTTCATGCGCGCCCCTCTAGACCACGCCCCGATAGATCACGTCACCCTTGAAAGCTCCGCGCTCAGGCCACCCTCTCCACCCGTCCCGAGAAGGAGGTCCGCTCGCTCGCCGACCTGACCGCCTCGTGGCGGCACCGCGCCGGGCAGGTCCTCGGCTCGGACGCGACCTCGTGGGCGCGGGGCGTGACGGCGAACGAGGAGCCGCTGCTGCTCCGGGCCGACGACATCCCGCTCGACGTGATCGCGTCGCTCGGCGGGAGCGTGGTCGAGGCGGTCGGTGAGAAGCGCTCCACCTGGCGGCGCTGGAACCTGATGGCCGAGGCCGCTCGGCAGACCACCGGCTACAGGTTCGCCACGACCGAGGATCGGGAGGCCGTCGTCGGCCTCGTGGTCGACGCCGCCGAGGCCGTCTCGCTGCGGCTGACCCCGCCCGAGCTCGCATCGAGCCCGGCGGTGTTCCAGCGGCCGGATGGCACTTCGGTGTTCCGGCCGAAGCACTCCGCGGTGTTCTCCTCTGAGGTGCTGCTGACGGCCGAAGACCGCCTCCTCGACCGCGCCCGCACCACGACCGGCCCGACCGTGCCCCTGGTCACCGTGGAGCGCATCGCCCGCCGACCAGACCGGCAGGGCCGCACCCTCGGCCCAGACCAAGCGGACGCGCTGGCGAAGATCGCGCTCTCCGGCCGGCTCATCGACGTCCTCGTCGGTCCGGCCGGGGCGGGCAAGACGACCGCGATGAACGCCCTGCGGCGGGCATGGGAGCACGAGCACGGGCGCGGCAGCGTGGTCGGTCTCGCGCCGTCCGCGGTCGCCGCGCAGGTCCTTGCCGATGACCTCGGTATCGCTACAGAGAACACGGCGAAGTGGTGGCAGAACCACATCATGTACGGCGAGACGTTCCGCAAGGGCCAGCTCGTCATCATCGATGAGGCGTCCCTGGCCGGCACCGTCTCCCTCGACCGCATTACCGCCCTCGCCGTCGAAGCCGGGGCGAAGGTGCTGCTGGTCGGGGACTACGCCCAGCTCCAGTCACCGACCGCATCCGGGGCCTACGCGATGCTCGTCCACGACCGCGACGACGCCCCCGAACTGGCCGACATCCACCGTTTCAGGAACGAGTGGGAGAAGACCGCCTCCCTCGGCCTGCGCCGCGGCGACACCACGGTCGTCGACGCCTACGCGACCCACGAGCGCATCACCGAGGGCGACACGGAGGCGATGATCGAGGCCGCCTACGCTGCCTGGCGCGCGGACATGCTCGCCGGGCGAGCAAGCGTGCTGGTGGCGGACTCGAACGAGTCCGTGCTGGCGCTGAGCGAGCGTGCCCGCGCCGAGCTGATCCTGGACGGCACCGTGAACGCCCGCCGCGAGGTCGAGTTGCACAACGGCCAGCGCGCCGCGGCCGGCGATACCGTCATCACGCGCCACAACGATCGACGCCTCCGCGCCGGGCGAGGCTGGGTCCGCAACGGCAACAGGTGGACGGTCACCGAGGTCCGCGACGATGGCTCCCTCACCCTCCGCAGAGCCGGCCAGCGGTGGGGCGGCTCGGTCGTGATCCCGGCCGACTACGCGGCCGAGCATGTCGAGCTCGGCTACGCGATCACCTCCTATCGGACGCAGGGCGTCACGGTCGACACCGCGCACGTCCTGGCCGACGCGGCCACGACGCGGGAGAACTTCTACGTCGCCATGACCCGCGGCGCCGAGAGCAACCGCGCCTATCTCGCCGTCGACCGGCCCGACGCCGCGCACGACGGTCCCCGAAGTGAGGCGACCGGCCGCAGCGTCATGGCCGCGATCCTCCAGCACGCTGGCGCTGAGCTCTCCGCCCACGAGACCATCACCGCCGAGCAGGACGCCTGGGGGTCGATCGCCCAGCTCGCCGCCGAGTACGAGACGATCGCCACCGCAGCCCAGCACGACCGATGGGCACTCCTCATCCACGCCTCCGGCCTCACCGACGACGAAGCCGAAGCCGCGATCACCTCGCCCGCGTTCGGCGCGCTCACCGCCGAGCTCCGCCGCGCCGAGGCCAATCACCACGACATCGAGACGCTGCTGCCGCGCCTGGTCCGGGCGCGGGCGTTCGGGGACGCCGACGACATCGCCGCCGTCCTCCACTACCGCGTCGCCCGAGCCACCGTCCGGCCCGCCGGCTCCGGGCGGGAGCGCAAGGTACCCCGCCTGATCGCCGGGCTCATGCCGGAGGCCACCGGCACGATGAGCGCGGAGTTCCGGCGGGCGCTCGCTGAGCGGCGTGACCTGATCGAAGCTCGCGCCGACGCGATCCTCGACACCGCGCTGCACGAACGCCGCGGCTGGGCGACAGCACTCGGAGTTGCGCCGAAGCAAGGGCGGCACGCGGCCGCATGGCGGCAGGCTGCCCGTATCGTCGCGGCGTACCGCGATCGCTACGCCATCACTGGCCCGCACCCGCTCGGCGTGCCCGCCGAGAGTGACGTGCAGAAGGTCGACGCGGCTCGCGCGCGAGCGGCACTCGAGCGAGCTCGAAACCTCGCCGATGCAGAACGACAGCGGCAGGAGCCCGCCAGCCGCACCGGGTCAACACGGGTCGGTCCGACGCTGTAGGGAAGCGGGAGTCGGCGCAAGCATCGGCCGAGTGATCCTAGAACGGCCAGACTCTCGGCTCGTCAAGCTCCTCAGGCACCCTGACCGACGAAGCTCTGGGGTGGGATTGAAGGAGTTGCCGCACCGTCCGTATGGCGAAGTAGGCCTCTACAACTAGACGCCGTTGATCTGTCCATGTTGCCAGGTCGTATTCGTTCTCACGCAGAGTGTGAGCTGCGTCAGAACGTGCTCGGCGAATCTCCTTGAGGATCGTGGCTGCAGCGGGCACCATGTTTTCGGGATCGTGCCTGACCGTCCGCTTCATCCACTCGATGAGCATGTTCATCGTGCCGCGCTGGCCTTGATAGGTATTGCCCTCGCCATCCCGCCTCTCCTCGGTAAGCGAGATTCCAGCTCTGCGAAAGAACCGTTGGTCGAGATTGTCGATCAATAGCTTGTTGAGCTGCTCGATGAAGTTGGATAGTTCGCGTCGAGTAGGGCGAATCAGGTAACCGTAGTCCGTGGGGCGGCCAGCACCTTCGTAGAGAGTCCGAAAGAGCGCTGGATAGCCGATCGCATCGCAAATCTCGTTCGCAAGACTCATCTCCATGAGGATCGCCGTGTACGGGCTGACCCGCTCCGGAAACTCTCCCATGAGATGAGGTCGCACCCAATCGGGGTGAAGCACCCAGTCCTGGCGCTCATGCTCGAACGAGTTCCAGTACGACTGCTCAGCCGGGGAGAGATCATGGAGATAGCGCAATGGCACGCCAACGACGATTTCGTTGCTATCCGGGTCGCGATCAAACCCGATGCTGAACGTCGTCAGGTAGGTGTCGAGCGGGGTGCCCTCCCGAGCCCTGATCTCGCCGCCGATGTCGAGGGTGTAGTCGTACCGCGGGTCATCTCGGTATCGGCCGAGCACATCGGCTCGAAAGAACACCGACTCAAGCTGGGCATGCCCAAGGGCAAGAGCCGCTGAATAGGGGGCATTCGGATAGCGGCTACCCGCCTCCATCGCAGTAAGCGTCGCACGAGTCGGATACAGCACAGCCGAACGCGTCCCGCCGCGCCGCCGGACCTCTGCAAGGTTGTCCGCTGCTGATTGGTGGGGGAATCCGAGGATGTGCGGGTTGACCATCTCGTGCCCGAAGTTGGCGTACACCGCACCCTCCGCGACGAGCTCGGTAAGCACGATCTCGGGGTCTACAGAGAACTCCTCCGCAACAGTCATGAGCGAAGCAGCCGCAACACCATTGAAGTCCGGCGATTCCAGATACAGCTTCGCGATCTGCTCGCGCAGCAGCTCCTTCATACCCTCGTGGGCCGACCGCCCCGGTTCAGCATCAGTCACGTCTCAATCGTTCCGTAGTCAGTGAACAACTACTAGCAGCCGCCGGCACACGCAGAAGCGGCTTGCTCGTGATGGACGGGTGGAGCCTCGGTGGGTACGCTATGCACAGGCAGTCTGGACTGCCTGTCTCCGAGTCCGAGCCCCCACGCGGCGAAGACGTCGAGGACAACCGCAGATGCGGAATCCAGAGAAGCAGTACCTGTTGGTTCGAGACCTCTCTCAAGTCACAGGGCTGGCAGGCGTGGGGTGCATAGCCCGGAACAAGAGATGAGATGACTCCCAACAACAACACTCCGAGCCGCGCGTTCCAGCAGGACGCGCGCGCCTGGTCAGCCTTCACGGGCACGAACTACACCTCCGCGCTGCGGCAGATGAGTTCCCCCCTGGCCCAAGGACTCCTCGGTCCACGGGTCAGCGCGCGACGGTTGATCGCCGCCCTCAACGATCACGAGCTGATCCGCGCCAACGGCGGCGCTCCCCGCCTCGGCGAGAACGGCGTCCGCTCGGACTCGCCGTGGAGCTTCAACGGCAAGACCGACTACATCCAGCTTGCCCTCATCACGGACATGCTGCGGATGTTCACGCCCACCTCGGGCTCCGAGGTTCCAGAGGTCGGCAGCTACTCCCTGAAGCACACCGCAGAGTGGTTCCTGAGCCCCCACTTCTCATACGTGTCCAACGGCCGCCTGATCTGGGCGGCGGCAGCGCTGGGACTTCCGATCACAGGCCCGGACGGCGACGGTCCGAACCTCCTGATCGGCGTCTCGGAGCGCGAGCACGACTACGTGCGCCGCATGGTCGGCTCGGGTCAGACCCGGCCGCAGGCTGACCACTACCGTCCCGCCGGGTACGAGCACCTGCGTGCCGCGCTCGCGCGGGCTGCCGCCGGGGAACTCATCACCGAAGGTTGGCTCCGGCCGGAGCCGGTCGCAGAGCCGGCTCCGTTCCACGACTGGCTCGTCCAGCAGGTCAGCCGCAACGATGTCGTGGGCGATCTCGCCGGCGACTACGCAGCCGGCGTCCGAGACAGCGACCACCGCGTCGCTCGCACCGCCGCCGAGCTCCTGGCCATCTTCCACGAGGTCTCCCACTCGCCGGAGGCCTATGACGCCGTGGTCACTTCGATCGCCGAGTGGATGCGGACAGAGCCCTCACCCGCGCCCATCCGCACCGAGCCGGTCGGCGGAGACGCACACAACCACGGAGGATGGGGCGCTGGTGCCGGGACAGTAGAGCGCTACGAGTTCCTGTGCCCATGCGGAGACGGGACGATCGTCGAAGAGCACGACAACATCCCTGGCTTCCGCGAGCACGACGTGCGGATCGACTGCGACAAGTGCCACGCAGAATGGCGTTTCGTCGACGGCAGGGGCGTTCGCGACTGGGCGCTGGAACCCGCCGTCGTGCACCCAGCCGCCTAATAGACGAGGCCGAAACCGCCTGCGCAGCGAGCCGAAGCGAACCGGCCTCGGTGCGGCACTCGCGGCGAATCCGGGTTACGCCGGCTCGTCGCGGGCCGGCGGCTGGATCATCAGCACGTTCGAGATGCCGCCCTGATTCACACAGTCCTGAGCGAAGTCGTGAACGTGCCAGAAGAAGTCTGCCGCCGGCTCGATGGCGTTCACAGTGGTCTCGACCGGCGTGTAGCGGTGCAGCGGGACTGAAACGCCGTCGTAGGTGAACCCCATGTTGTCCTTCGTCAGGATCGTCAACGGCTGCTCACCGGCCCATTCGATTCCAAGGCGCACGTTGTACTCGTCGTTGCCGGTGGTCTCCGCTGTAGTCCTCGCGAGCGCCAGCAGATCGGCGATGGCGCACTCGATCGCGGCAGATTCCACCTGCCAACCCTCGAAGTACCCGTCGCTGCTCATGCGATGCCCGCCCACCGCCGCGGCAACCGTGACGGAGCCGTCATGGTGAATGCTGATCCACGCTTCCCTCCAGACCGAGCGTTCGCCGGTCGCCGCGTTCACAGCCACCCAGCGGCGCAAGCCGGGGCGCGGGTTGTCGCGGTCGACGTTCTCCAGCGGGTGGACGCCTCCGCGGCCGGCGTAGGTCAGGGCGAGTCCCACGGTCTTCGTCAGCACCCCTCGGGCTTCCTCACGCGTCAGCCGGTCGCGGAAGCGTGGGATGCGAGGGTGAGCAACCGCGATCAGCCAGGCGCGCTTGTCAGAGTCCCGCCCCGCTACAGCCTCGCCGTACAGCAAATCCAACGCCTCGGTCGCGTGCCGACGTTCCTCGAAACGAGCGCGGTACATCGTCTCGATCTGCCGCTCCTTCATCCACACCGTGTCTGAGTCGTTGCGCACCGGAGCGGCGAAGTAGTCGTTCTTGTAGATCAGGTGTGGCCCGTCGAGGCTCGCGGGCACCTCCACGATGACGGCTCGACTCCCTGCGGTTCCGAGGCGGTGCACGTTGAGTCCGAAGACGGGCGGTGAGATGGCGGTGATCGCCGCACTCCGCAAGGAACGCTCGTACGCCTCATCCAGCTCACCGACATCGACCCGCTCGACTGCCGCCTTCTGCGACTCGCGCACACCGAACACGATGACGCCGCCGCCGCTGTTCGCCATCGCAGCAACGTCCTTCGGGAAGTCTGTCTGAGGCAGGCCCTTGGCTGGAGGGAGCTCCGACTTCCAATCCAGATCGTTCGCCTCCACCACTCCGGCAGCCACGGCGGCGTCGAGCAGAACATCCGTCAGCGGAGCGGATGCGAGTCCGAGCGCGCGATGGAGGGCGGTGAAAGTCATGGTTCCAGCGTAGGGACGAGCGCCGACATGGTTCAGACAACCGCGCTTCCTCTACCGACCGTCGCCGACCAGTCGTACAGTAGAAGACGAGGCAGGTTTCCTCTCTCTGCGGGTCCCTCGGGACTATCCCGAGGATTCTGTTATCCCGAGTCGTCGCCGCATTCCCAGTGACTGCGTGGCGGTGGGGCCTGTTCCTCGGGATAACGTTGCGTGTTCTCTTTGACCTATCTCTGTTGATTTTTCACTGGGAGGTGGGCTGGAGATGACTGTTTCGGTGAGCGATGTGATCGCTCGTGCGGACGTCGCGACGAGCGGGCTCAGGCATGCGCCGTCGACACGATCGCAGTATCGGTGGGCGTGGCGCCAGTTCGAGGTGTTCTGCGCGCGGGAGTGTGCGGCGGCGCCGCTCGATGACGCGGTGGCGTTGTTCCAGCGCTTCGTCGCGCAGGAGCATGACGAAGGCCGTGTCAAGGAGTGGAAGCGCAGGCTCCTACGCAAGGCGGTGCTGGTGCTGTCCGAGGTCGCTGTGACGGGCAAGTACGAGTGGAATCTGTCTCGTCGAGTGCACGCGAACGATGGGATCGATGCGACGCTGCGGCCCGTGCAGGAGCAGTTCGAGGCATGGTTGGGCGCCCAACAGCTGGCCGCAGCCACGGCGAGCTTGTATGCGACCGTGTCTCGCACGGTGCTGGCGTGGCTTCCCGAACGCGGGGTCATCGATGTTCAGGGCTTGTCTGGTGCGGACGTGTCCGCGGCTGTGGTGTTCTTGGGCGAGCGTTACCGACCGGGGAGCATGCGGACGGTGCTGACGGCGATGCGGGTGCTCACCCGATTCCTGGAGGATGTACTCGGCTGCGGGGGGCTGTCCCGCGCGATCGCGCGATCGTCGTCGAAACGCGTCGGCGTGGTGCGGGTGCTTCCGGCTGACCGGATCGATGAGCTCACCCGCACCTCGAGCGCGAACACGCCGGTGGGCCTTCGGAATCGGGCGCTGCTGCTGCTCGCGGCGCGGACCGGTCTGCGGCCGGTGGATTTGGTGGGGTTGCGGTTGCGCGACATCGATTGGCGGCAGGCACGGATCGCGCTCGTCCAGCACAAAACTGGGCAGTTGCTGACCGTGCCGTTGCTGGCCGATGTCGGCGATGCGATCGCCGACTACCTGCTCCACGGCCGGCCCGCGGGCGCCGACAGCGAGCACGTGTTCTTGCGAGCGCAGGCACCCTTCACCGCGCTGTCACCATCGAACGGTCTCCATCATGTCGCGGCGACGGCGTTCGCCCGCACCCGTGATGGCGCACCGGCGGGAACGGGGCGCGGATTCCGAGTGCTGCGGGCATCCTTGGCGACCCGGATGCTCGAAGATGGCGCGCCGCTGCCGGTGATCGCCGGCGTGTTGGGCCACCGCAGTATCGACTCCGCGAAGCACTACCTCGCCGCCGATGAGCAGCACATGCGGAACTGCTGCCTGGACTTCGTCGGGATCGATCCGCGGCGGGCACGGCTGTGAACAACACGACGGAAGGCGGCCTGCGCAGCGGCCTGGCTGGACACATCCGGGACCTGCTGGAGGTCAAGCAGGCGCTCGGTTTCCCATACGCCACGTCGGAGCAGCATCTGCGGTGTTTCGATCAGATGTGCGCTCGGGACTATCCCGGGCACGACACGCTCACCCGGCAGATGGCGATGGGGTGGGTCCTTGCGCGTCCTGGTGAGCACGTGAACGGGCAGATGCGGAGGATCAGCCCGATCAGGCAGCTCGGCAAGCACATCACCGGACTCGGGCTGGCCGCGTATGTCATCCCCTCCGGGATCCCGGGCAAGCAGATCCGCTACCGCCCGCACGTGTTCACGCACGAACACCTGCGGGCGCTTTTCGACGCGGCCGACGCGGTCCAGGGATCTCCATACGGCGGGAGAAGAGAGCTGATCATCCCGACGATCTTCCGGATGATCTACTGCCTGGGGCTGCGGCCGGGAGAAGCCCGGCGACTGCACCGAAACGACGTCGACGTGAGCCGGGGCGCGGTCAGTATCCGCGAATCGAAGGGCCACAAGGACCGGGTCGTGTTCATGTCGCCGGACCTGCACGAGCACTGCCGGGACTATGACGCCGCGATCAGCACGCACCATCCCGACAGGATCGCGTTCTTCCCGAACCGCACCGGCAGCTTCTACAGTCCGACGGCACTCGGTCACTGGTTCAGGGAACTGCTCGCCGCTGCAGAGCCCGCGATCGTGTCCCGTCCCGAGTCGCCACCGCGGCCCTACGATCTGCGGCACGCGCACGTGGTCGAGAACATCAACAGGTGCGCGGCTGGTGGCCGCGACCCGCAAGCTTTGGTCCCCTACCTGAGCATGCACCTCGGGCACACCAACCCCGAGGACACCTGGTACTACTTCCACCTCGCGGCGGATTTCCACCCCAACCTGCGTCAGATCGCGAACACCAGCATCGAAGGCACTCTCGTGGAGGCCTCTCATGGGATCCGATGAGTTCTTCCCGTTGGTGCGGTCATGGCTGACCATCCACCTACCGCGGGCGCGCAGGCTCAGCCCGCACACGATCCGCTCCTACAAGACCGCGCTGAATGCCCTGCTGGACTACCTCCGGCAGACACAACAACTCGATCTGACCGAGATCAGCTTCGACGCGATCAGCCACTCCAGCGTCTCCGGGTTCGTCGTCTGGCTACTGGAGACCAAACATCTGTCGGCGTCGTCCGCGAACCAGCGACTCGCAGCCGTCAAATCGTTCCTGTCGTACTGCGCCGGTGAAGAGCCGACACTGGTCGCGGTCTGGTTGGACATCAAACGCGTCAAACCCGCCCGCGCCCCGGCCACGGCACCCGACGCGCTTGCGATGCCCGCCGTCGATGCGCTGATCCGAGCGCCAGGGCAGGACACGCGCCGCGGAGTCCGGGACACCACGATCATCCTGCTCATGTTCGACACCGCCTGCCGTGTCCAGGAGCTGCTCGATCTGGCGACCACCGACCTGGACACCACGCCCGGCCGCGGCACAGTGACAGTGACCGGGAAGGGACACAAGACCAGGACGATCCCGATCATGGACAAGACTGGTCGCCACCTCGACGCCTACCTCGACACGTTCCACGCGGATACGTCGCCACCAGGGCCGCTGCTGTTCTACACCGTCCGCCAAGGGCATCGTCAGCAGATGAGTCAGGACAACATCAGCTACCTACTCAACAAGCACGCTGACCTCGCACGCCAGAGCTGCCCAGAAGTCCCGTCGCGGATTCACGCGCATCAGTTCCGGCACGCCCGAGCGATGCAGATGCTGCGCGCTGGGGTCCCGCTGCCACACATCAAAGAGTTCCTCGGACACGCGAGCATCACAACTACCAGCGTCTACGCCACAGCAGACAACGAGATGGTTCGTCAAGCGATCCAGACAGCAGGCAGCACCACCCTCGACCCCGCCCCCACCTGGAAAGGAGACGACGACCTCATCCTCCAACTCGCAGGACTCAAATAGTTATCCCGAGGAACAGGCCCCACCGCCACGCAGTCACTGGGAATGCGGCCACGACTCGGGATAACAGAATCCTCGGGATAGTCCTTCTTATCCCGAACTCGGGATAACAGGGACAAGGCCCTTCGGGGCGATCATCCACGTACTGCCTCCTCGACGGAGAACTACGTGTGATGAGAGGCCAGAACAATGCTTCGACTGCTCTGGGCGGCTAGTGTCCGCATCCGCTACTTCCTGCGGCGCTACATGCCCACCAACATCTTGCTCGACCTGATCCGCACCCGGCGCGGACTGAAGTGGGGCATCCCCGCGATGCTCCTCGCGGCGCCCTACCTGCTCGCCGCGAGCATCTGCACCAGCATCATCGAGGACGGCGGCCCCGGCTGGCTCAACCTCCTCGTGCTCCTGTTCATCTGGAACGCGCTCAAGTTCCTCGTGATGGGGCCGGTCAGCCTCGCCCTCCTGCTCCGCATCCGCGTCCAGGAGGGCGCCGAGCGTCGCCGCGTGCGCCGGCAAAACTACGCCATGAAGTCGGCTCGCTATCAACCCATCGGAGCGTAGCTACAACTGGCAGACTGAGGGGTGGACGGCATAGCCGCCCACCCCTCATTCATGTCCGGCGAAATCGCCATCCCACTCCCCGCGCCGGTCGTACTCTGACGCAAATGTTGATCGGTGGGAATTGTGAGAACATCGCACTCCCGTCTCCTGCGATCAGGGAGCTGCCGTTTCCCTTGCGAGTGTTGGGAAGCGCCGGAGTAGTTGCAAAGCCTCAGACTGGACGTGCCCGCCAGCCCTGGATGCGCGAAGAACTAGAGGAGCGATCTGGTCGCGACGCCCGTGTCCGTAGCGCTGCGGACGTTTGATGGCTCGATCCCATTTCGACACGGCCCCTTCGGGAAGTTCTGCGATGAGGGTGTCGATCAGGGCGGAGTCGAGATGATCACAGAGCTCTACCCACTTGCTGAGGTTGTCGAAGGGGCTCGTTGTGTTGTTGGTGAGACCCTCGATCATCCCGTCTCTGTTTGCCTGGACTACTTCTCTTCCAAGGTCGGGGTCGTGCTCGGCGAGACGAGCGACAACGGCGGTCGCCCAGCCCCAGTGATGGTGATCGAGCTGAAGGTCGAGCGGGAGTCCTCGTCGCAGCGCGCGTGCGGCGACGTCGGGGGCGATGAAGGCGATGAGAGAATCGAGTTCCGTGAGTGATGGTTCCAGTCGGTCGAGGATCGTGTGGACGTGGTCGGGCTTCTGATCTGACAGCTGCAAGCAGAGGTAGAGGCCCGTCCGCGTTGGTCGTCCTTCTGGAACGGCCAGTGATTTCTCGAGCCTCGCGAAGTCGATCCGGTCTGCGATCGCAGTGAACGTGGTGGGATCTGTCTTCTCGACCAGGCCGATAAAGACGTCGAAGTTCATCTGTCCCCACTGGTCCTGTGGGCCGGTGAGAGTGTGTGCGACTTTGTCGCGGTCGAGTTCGCGGATAAGGGCGCGCGCAGCGGGTCGGCATTTTTTCGGCAGGTTGGTTCGGTCGCCGAAGGAAATCGCGCCGTAGCCAAGGACATGGAATATCAGGCCGAACAGGTCGTTCCATCGTCGGACTGGATCAGCTGAAAGTAACGATGCGATCCTTCGTGCGGAGTGTTCGAGGAGTCGCAGAGAAAGGGGCTCTTCACGATCGAGGGTGTAGGTGGGGTCTGAATCCTCCGGCTTCGA
>JBQGOU010000024.1:0-17862 GCA_052086865.1 Cellulomonadaceae bacterium | reverse complement strand
CGATCCGCGACTACCTCGACCGGATCTGGCACGCCACGCCGGTCCCCGCGACCCTGCACGAGAAGGCCCGGCTAGTGTCGTTCCGGGACGGGAATGAGCGCGACCCCCCGTTGGTTGAAAGGTAAACTACAGTTCTCGTCGACCAAGGAGCGCACATGCAGTTCGGGATCTTCACCGTCGGAGATGTCACCACCGACCCGACGACCGGCCGGACACCGACCGAGCACGAACGCATCAAGGCCACGGTCGAGATCGCGCGCAAGGCCGAGGAGGTCGGCCTCGACGTCTTCGCGACGGGAGAGCACCACAACCCGCCCTTCATCCCGTCCTCCCCCACCACGACGCTCGCCTACATCGCAGCCCAGACCTCCCGGATCATCCTGTCGACCTCGACAACCCTGATCACGACGAACGACCCGGTGAAGATCGCCGAGGACTACGCCGTGCTCCAGCACCTGGCGGACGGCCGTGTCGACCTCATGATGGGTCGCGGCAACACCGGGCCCGTCTACCCGTGGTTCGGCAAGGACATCCGCGACGGCATCGACCTCGCAGTCGAGAACTACGCACTGCTGCACCGGTTGTGGCGCGAGGACGTCGTCGACTGGGAAGGGCGCTTTCGCACCCCGTTACAGGGCTTCACCGCGACCCCACGCCCCCTGGACGGCGTGCCGCCCTTCGTGTGGCACGGCTCGATCCGCTCCCCCGAGATCGCCGAGCAGGCCGCCTACTACGGCGACGGCTTCTTCCACAACAACATCTTCTGGCCGATTCAGCACACGAAGCAGATGGTCGCCCTCTACCGGCGACGTTTCGAGCACTACGGCCACGGCCGCGCGGACCAGGCGATCGTCGGGCTCGGCGGTCAGGTCTTCATGCGCAGGAGCTCCCAGGACGCCAAGCGCGAGTTCCGGCCCTACTTCGACAATGCACCGGTCTACGGCCACGGGCCCTCGATGGAGGACTTCACCGCCCAGACCCCGCTGACGGTGGGGAGCCCGCAGGAGGTGATCGACCGGTACGCGGCGATGCGCGAGCACGTCGGGGACTATCAGCGCCAGCTGTTCCTGATGGACCACGCCGGACTTCCCCTCACCACCGTCCTCGAGCAGCTCGACCTGCTCGGCGGCGAAGTCGTGCCGGTGCTGCGCCGCGAGCTCGAGGCGGCACGGCCCGCCGGCGTGCCCGACGCCCCTACCCACGCCTCCCTCGTGGCCGCTGCAGGCGGTTCGCAGACCCGTGACGTGCGGGGCGTGGACGATGTGACCGGCACCTCGGCGCAGGTGACACGATGACCGCCGCGGTCCGCCTGACGGCGATCACCGCCGGCGTCAGCGAACCCTCCTCCAGCCGGCTTCTGACGGACCGCATCGTCCGCGCCGCCACCAGGGCTCTGGCCGCGCGCACCGACGCGGCCGTCGAGGTGCAGGTCGTCGAGCTGCGCCCCCTTGCCCACCAGATCACCGACGCCATGCTCACCGGGGTTGCGGGTCCCGAGCTCGACGCCGCGATCAGGTCCGTCGTCGAGGCGGACGCCCTGGTGGCGGTCAGCCCGGTGTTCACGGCGTCGGTGTCGGGGCTGTTCAAGTCGTTCATCGACGTGCTCGAGGACACCGCACTGGTCGGTGTTCCGGTGCTGCTCGGCGCAACTGCGGGCACTCCGCGGCACTCGCTGGTGGTCGAGCACGCCATACGGCCGCTGTTCGCCTACCTGCGGGCCGTGACCGTGCCGACCGGGGTGTTCGCCGCCGCTCCGGACTGGGGCGATGCGGGCACCGCCCTGACCGAACGGATCGACCGCGCGGCCGACGAGCTCGCCACCCTGGTCACGGGAGGGTCGTTGCGTCCGCCCCGGTCGGACCCCTTCGCGGACGTCGTCCCCTTCGCCGAGCGGCTGCGGGGCGCGGGCGCCTGAGCGACCGCGCGGGCCGGGCACCGCGCGCCCTCGGCGGCGCACGGCGCTAGGCTCGCCGTAGTGCACGCCGGCCCCGGCGCAGCGACGAAGGGATCACCATGGAGCTTCAGCCCGCACCGTCCGACGAGTCCACCACCGCACCCGTCGCGCTGCGCGGGCTGCTGTTCCTCGTCCTGTTCGCCATGCTGGTGACCGGGCTGTGGCTCATGGGTGAGGGCGCCACGCAAGAGAGTGCCGCGCTCTTCGTGCTCGGCATTCTCGCCTCCGGTGTGGCCTTCATGGTGCCGCTCACCCTGCGCGCCGACTAGGCATGCCGACCGATCCCCCGCTCGTCCTCGTTGCGGGGGCGACCGGATACGTGGGCGGGCGGCTCGTCCCACGCCTCCTCGCCCACGGCTACGACGTGCGGGTGATCGTGCGCCGTCCCCAGCGCCTGGACGGCGTCCCCTGGCGCGACCAGGTCGAGATCGTCCAGGGCGACCTCTCGGAACCCGACGACGTGGACGCGGCGTTCGGCGGGGTGCACACGCTGTTCTACCTGGTGCACTCGATGGCGTCGGGCAGCGACTTCGAGCAGACGGAGCAGGACATGGCGCGCGCCGTCGCACGCGCCGCGGAACGCGGTGGCGTGGGGCGCGTGGTGTACCTCGGCGGGCTGCACCCCCACGACGCGGAGCTGTCCACCCACATGCGCTCGCGCACCGCCGTCGGCCGAGTGTTCCTGGACAGCAGCGTGCCGGCCAGCGTGTTCCAGGCCGGTGTGGTGATCGGTTCAGGTTCCGCGTCCTTCGAGATGATCCGGCACCTGTCCGAGAACCTCCCGGTGATGCCCGCACCGCGCTGGGTGCGACGGCACATCGAACCCATCGCGATCCGCGACCTGCTGCACTACCTGGTGCGCGCGCCCGAGCTCCCCGAGGGGACGAACCGCACGTTCGACCTGGGCTCGGGTGAGGTCTTCACCTACGCCGAGCTGATGCACGGCTACGCGCACGCCGCCGGAATCGCGCGACGCACGATCTACTCCCTGCCCACCCCGGCCCCGCGGCTCGCCGGCTGGTGGGTCGCCCTGGTCACCCCCATCCCGCATGCCATGGCCGTACCCCTGGTCGAGTCGCTGCAGCACGACGCCGTCACCTCCGAGCACGACATCGACGATCTGCTGGGACCGCCACCCGACGGTCCCACCGGATACCTGCAAGCCGTCCGGCTCGCCCTGGGCCGCATCGAGGAGGGCACCGTCGAGACCTCGTGGTCGGGTGCGTCGGCCCGGCCCTTCCAGCCGGCCCCCACCGACCCGGCGTGGGCCGGACGCGTCGTCTACCGCGACGAGCGGAGCCGCCGCTCGAGCGCACCGCCCGAGCGCGTGTGGGCGGTGGTCGAGGGCATCGGCGGCGCCAACGGCTGGTACTCGCTGCCGGCCGCCTGGGCGGTGCGCGGTGTGGCCGACACGCTCGTGGGCGGGGTGGGGCTGCGCCGCGGCCGGCGCGACCCCGCACGGCTCGTCGTCGGCGACGCGCTCGACTGGTGGCGGGTGGACCACGTCGACCCCGGACGCGCGGTCCGCCTGCGCGCCGAGATGCGTCTTCCGGGAGCCGCGTGGCTGGAGCTGAAGGTCGAACCGGACGGCACGGGATCCGTGTATCACCAACGGGCGTCCTACGTGCCGCGGGGCTTGCTCGGCAAGCTGTACTGGTGGGGCATCTGGCCCTTTCACGGGCTGATCTTTCCGTCGATGGCGCGTAACATCCTGGCTCGCGCCGAGGCGCGCGAGCGGGAGGCGATCGCAGGCGCCTGAGCAGGCCGACTGCGCTCACGAGCCGGGGCGGCGGTATTCTGCGTCGGGGAAGCGACGCTAAGGAGTATCGCGTGGACCCGACCGTCATCGCGCTGATCGTCCTGGGTGTGCTCGTGGCCGGGGCGGTCCTCTCCCGGCGGACCGGCGTCGCCTCGCCGCTCATCCTCCTGGTGCTGGGTACGGCGGCGAGCTTCACGCCCTGGGTGCCCGCCTTCGAGGTCCGGCCCGAGTGGATCCTGGCGGGCGTGCTCCCGCCGTTGCTGTACTCCGCCGCGGTGAGCGTGCCGGTGATCGACCTGCGGCGCAACCTCAAGGCGATTACGGGACTGTCCGTCGTACTTGTCCTCGTCACGTCCCTCGTGGCCGGCGTGGTGCTGCACCTGCTGCTGCCCGACGTGCCGTTGGCGGCCGCGGTCGCGCTCGGCGCGGTGATCAGCCCCACCGACGCCGTCGCGGCGACCTAGATCGGCAAACGGCTCGGGCTGCCGGCGCGGCTGGTCACGGTCCTCGAGGGTGAGAGCCTGGTGAACGACGCCTCGGCCCTGGTGCTGCTGCGCACCGCCGTCGCCGCCATGGCGGGCACCGTGAGCATGTGGTCCGTCCTCGGCGACTTCGCCTTCGCGGTGCTGGCGGCGGCTGGCATCGGCTTCGTCGTGGGCTGGGCATCGGTCACCCTGCGCTCATGGCTCAACGACCCTGTGCTGACCACTGCGGTGTCCTTCATGGTGCCGTTTCTCGCTTACATCCCGGCTGAGCACCTCGGCGCCTCCGGGGTGCTCGCCGTCGTGGTCGCCGGAATCGTGACCGGGCACCGTGGGGTGCGGCTCCTGGCCGCGAGCGAACGGATCAGTGAGCACACCAACTGGCTCACCGTGCAGTTCCTGCTCGAGCACGGCGTGTTCCTGCTCATGGGCCTCGAGCTGCGCGGCCTGATCTCCCAGCTCGAGGCCGACGGCGGCTCGTTGGCCGACGCGCTGCGGCTGGGACTCGTGCTCACGGCACTCGTCGTCGTGCTCCGCTTCGCCTTCGTCTTCCCGCAGATGGCCCTGGTGCGTCGGGACGAGCGCCGCTCCGCAGAGCGTGCCGAGATTCTCGCCGACGTCCGCTCCCGTCTCGACGCCTACGACCCCGCCGACGACCGGTCGCGGCGACGCAAGCTGCGGGCGCAGAACCGTGCGGCGCAGCGGACCGCCGACGTGGAGTTCTTCGCCCACCAGGGCCTGTCGTGGCGCGGCATCCTCGTCATCTCCTGGGCGGGGATGCGCGGCGTGGTCACGCTGGCCGCGGCGCAGTCGCTGCCCCAGGACACCCCGCAGCGCCCACTGCTGGTGCTGATCGCGTTCATCGTGGCGGTTGCCTCGCTCGTGGGTCTCGGCGGGACACTGCCCTGGGTGATCCGGCGCACCCGGATCCAGGGAGATGACCCCGCGCGGCTGCGCAACGAGCTCAGCGTGCTGCTGGACGAGGCGAACGATGCGGCGATGGCGGTGCTCGACGACCCGCAGGCCACAAGGATCGACGGCACGCCCGCGGACCCGGCCGTCCTGGAGCTGCTGCGCGCCCGGCACAACCACCCGGCGCACCGCCTGGGCGCCACCCAGAACCGGCGCACCGACGACTTCCGCACCCAGCTCGCCATCATCGAGGGCCGGATGCTCGCCGCGGCACGCGACGAGCTGGCCGACGCGCGCGCCATCGGGGCGTTCAGCTCGAAGTCGATTCGCCAGGCGCGGACCATCTTCGACCTCGAGGAGTACCGGATCTTCCGGATGACACGGCCGCAGTAGCTGTCCTCGCACCGCGCGCGCTGCCCTGACCGCGCGCGGGGGCGACCCCGCCGTTAGCCTGATGCATGGCCATCTGCATCCGCGCAATCGAGACGGCGGTGCCGCCGACGGCGCTGGCGCAGAGCGTTCTGCGCGATCTCTTCGCCGCCCAGCCGCTGTCCCGGCTCGGTGCCCGCCTCGTGCACGGCGCCTTCGACGGCGCGCAGATCGACCGCCGGCACACGGTGATCGCCGAGCTCGACGGCGCCGCACGCCCCGATCCGGTGTTCTACGACCCGTCCGCACGCCGGCTGCTGAACCCGAGCACGGGGACCCGCAACGCCGTCTACACCTCCGCGGCGCCGACGCTGTTCGTCCCGGCGGCCCGGCGGGCGCTGGCCGCGACCGGTGACCTCGGTCCGGACGACGTCACCCATGTGGTCACCGTCTCCTGCACCGGGTTCTACGCCCCAGGACCGGACTACACGCTGGTCCGTGAGCTTGGCCTGAGCCCGTCCGTGCAGCGGTATCACCTGGGGTTCATGGGCTGCTACGCCGCGGTTCCCGCGCTGCGCGCGGCCCAGGCGTTCTGCGCCCAGGACCCCGCGGCGGTGGTGCTGGTCGTCAGCGTGGAGCTGTGCACGGTGCACCTGGCGACGTCGGACGATCCCGACACGATCGTGGCCAGCGCGGTGTTCGCGGACGGGGCCGGTGCCGCGGTCGTCACGGCGCGTCCGGCGCCCCCGGGGAACCCGGTGCTGGAGCTGGACGGGTTCGAGAGCACCCTGACACCCGTCGGCGAGCAGGACATGGCGTGGACGATCGGCGACCACGGCTTCGCGATGGTGCTCAGCCGGTACGTCCCCCACATCATCGGCGCGCACATCCTCGACGCCCTCGCCCCTGTGCGCGCCGCCGCCGGTCTTGCACCGGAGGCGTCCTGGTCCGATATTGAGCTGTGGGCCGTCCACCCGGGCGGGCGGGCGATCCTCGACGAGGTGCAGCACGCCCTCGACCTCGCCCCGGACCAGCTGGCCGATGCGCGCGCCGTGCTGCGCGAGTTCGGGAACATGTCGAGTGCGACGGTCCTGTTCGTCCTGCGCCGGATGCTGCGCTCCCCCGCACCCAGGCCGAGCAGGGTGTGCGCGCTGGCCTTCGGCCCGGGCCTGACGGTTGAGTCCGCGATGCTGACCCGGCGGGACGCCGCATGACCCTGCGCATGCGGGAGACCGTGCGCGAGGAGCTGATGGACGACCCGGGCTGCGACCCGGTGCGCCTGGACCGGACCTACGCGGCGTTCCGGGTGGTGAACGTCCTGGCCGGGTGGGGCAGGATCTACCGCAACCGCATCCGTCCCCTGCTCGACCCCGTCCGCGCCACAACCCTGCTCGACGTCGGCTGCGGCGGCGGTGACGTGTCACGGGCGCTCGCCCGGTGGGCCGCGCGCGACGGCATGTGTCTGGACGTCACGGGCGTCGATCCGGATCCGCGTGCGGGACGCTTCGCCGCACGGCGCACCGCTCCGCACGTCACGTTCCGGCGCGCGAGCAGCAGCGAGCTGCTCGCCGCCGGGGAACGCTTCGACGTCGTCGTCTCCAACCATGTGCTGCACCACCTGTCCCCCGCGGCGCTCGACACGGTCCTTGCGGACTCCGCGGCGCTGGCCCGCCGCCTGGTGGTGCACAACGACGTGGCGCGCAGCCGGTGGGCGCACGAGGCGTTCCGCGCGCTGTCCTGGCCGCTCGCCGGGTGGACCTTCGTCCATGCGGACGGGCTGCTATCCGTGCGCCGGTCCTACCGTGCGGACGAGCTGCGCACCGTGGCGCCCCCGCCGTGGCGGGTCGAGCCGCAGCGCCCTGCCCGGCTCCTGCTCGTGCGCCAAGGATCGGAACCGGATGCCTGAGGTCCTGGTCGTCGGAGCGGGCCCGGTCGGGCTGTTCCTCGCGGCGCTGCTCGCCCGCGAGGGCGTCGACACCGCGGTGTGGGAGGCGCGCACGGACCCAGGCACGCACTCACGCGCCATCGGTGTGCACGGACGGTCCCTCGAGGTTCTCGACCGGATCGGCGTCGGCGAGGTGCTTGCGGACGCGGCGACACACGTGCGCCGCGGTGTGGCGCGGGCCCGCGGCCGGGAGCTGGGCGCCGTGGACTTCTCGTGCCTGCGCTCGCCCTACCCTTTCGTCGCCACAGTGCCCCAGCAGACCACCGAGCAGATCCTCTCCGGCGCGGCGCACGGCCTCGGCGTTGCCGTCCACCGGGGTGTGCGGCTCGAGGAGCTGCGCTCCGAGCCCGGTGGCGTGGTCGTGACCGGCCGTGCGGCGCACGGGATCCGGGTGCAGGAGCGGGCGCGGATGCTCGTGGGCGCGGACGGTGCAGACAGCACCGTGCGCCGGCTCCTCGGCGCCCCCACGTCGAGGCGTACCTATGCCGACACCTACGTCATGGGCGACTTCGCCGACCCGGACGGCACCCCGGACGCGGTAATCCACCTTGAGCCGGGTGGCGTCGTCGAGTCCTTCCCCCTACCCGGCGGGCGCCGGCGCGCCGTCGTGCGCACCGGCGGGCCCGTGCGCGACCCGAGCCCCGACCAGCTCGCGCGGATCGTCGCCCACCGCACCGGAACAGCCCTCGACCCCGCGACGTCGACGATGGTCAGCGCGTTCGGCACCCGGTGCCGGCTGGTGCGCGCCATGGTGCACGGACGGGTGGTGCTGATCGGGGACGCGGCCCACGAGATCAGCCCGATCGGCGGTCAGGGCATGAACCTCGGCCTGCTCGATGCCGCGGCGTTCGCACCGGTGCTGGCGCCGGACACAAGAGTCGGCGCGGACCACGCCGGCGAGCTGGCCACCGTGGGGCGCCGACGCCTGCGCAGCGCCCGGATCGCCGCGCGGTGCGCGGAGCTCAACATGGCCCTCGGCCGCCCCCACGGCGAGCTCGGCCACCTCGTGCGCGCGGCGACGCTGCGTGGTGCGCTGCACACGCCGGCCCGGGACGGGCTCGCCGCCGTCTACGCAATGCGGTGGGCGTAGCCCGTCGCACCACGGCGAGAGTCCGAGCGCCGACACCTCTGGGGGTCAACGGCCCTCAGCGTGGTGGCAGACGGCTGGAGACGAAGGAGACACGCCTCGTCGGCTCACGTCACTCAGCGACATCGTGCACAACGAAGGTGGCGAACCCCAGCTCGCGTCGCGCGCCGCTGAGCCAAGCATCGCGATGCTCACGTGCGACCGTCAGCGCCTGGTCACGAGCTTCGACCGTCGAGGCCTCCCGCACGGCCCAGTCGACGAGCGACCCGGTCCAGCTGAACTGGTAGTCGTCCCACTCGGACAGCGTGCTGACGTGCCCGAATGACGGCTCGAACCCGTGTGCACGGACAGCCCGCACGAGGCCGGCGAGATCGGGATAGGCGTCGGCAGAGACCTCAAGCGCCGCCAGCGCAGCGGCCGATGGTGGGGCCTGCCAGATGCTGTCCCCGATCAGCGCCTGGCCACCGGGGCGCAGGTGCCGCCGGACAGCGACCAGCATGTCCTCCAGCCGGCCGAAGGCGTGGCCCGCACCGACGCACAGCACGACATCGAAGAGCCCGTCACTCCAGCTGGCGGCATCCGTCTCGATCCAGCGCACCCGGGCGCCCAGCTTCCGGTTGTCAGCACGCCGAGCGGCTGACGCTGGGAGCATGTGATCGATGCCTACGCCGGTGATCTGGGGGTGTGCCAGGAGCAGCTCCTGCAGCCACTCGCCTTCGCCGCATCCGAGGTCGACCGCGCGGGCGTCAGAGCTCGGGCTCAGCCATCCAACCAGTTCGCGCAGCCGCTCTGGCGCCACCGGAGCCGCAATCGGATGGCGCAGGTGGGCGATGTCGAAGATCTCAGAGCATTCCACTTCAGCGACTCTACAGGCAGACTCAGCCAAGACCATCGGGGTGAACCGCATGGTCCCCGGCGCGGACCACGGCGACGACGTGGGGTGCGGCGGCACGACCCCACCCGGCTCACAGGCTCGGAGCGGAGGCAATCCGGGCACCGGCCAGTGCAAGCTGGGCGACCACGAAGAACGCGGCGAGGATGACCAGACGGAACAAGGTCCGCGACGGCGGTCGGGTCAGGACGTGCCAGATCCCGGCGACTGCGAGCACGAACGAGGCGCCGAGGCCGCCCAGCGCCGCCGCGGGCGCGGGACCGTGTGCACCCCCGGACCCGGCATACGCGACGACGGCGGCCACCAACAGCGCCGCGAAGGCGACGACACCTGCCCGCACCCGCCCCAGGCGGTGCGGGAGTCCGACCACGCCGGTCCGTGCATCGTCGTCCAGATCCGGCAGGACGTTCGTGAAGTGCACCGACACCCCGAGCACGGCGCCGACGGCGATCGCCCAGCCGGCGGCGCCCCGGGGCTGCGGCGCCGCAAGCGTCACGAGGGCGGGCAGCAGGCCGAAGGCGAGGCAGAACGGGGCGAGGGACCATGCCGTGCGCTTGAGGACCAGGTCGTAGGCCCACCCCGATGCCACGAGCACCGCGTGCACGGCCCAGGCACGCCACCCGAGACCCGCGGTGAGCAGCGCCGCGAGGATCAGCGACACGAACGCCGCCGTGCGCACCGCCCGGGCCGAGACCAGGCCCAGGGCCACGGGTTTGTCGGAGCGCCCCGTGCGCGCGTCGCGCTCGGCGTCCAGCCAGTCGTTGGCGAAGCCGATCGAGAGCTGGCCGGCGCCGACGGCAAGGCCCAGGAGCACGAGCCGCTCTGCCGGCAGCCGCGTGACCACCCCGAGCACGAGGGCGAGCAGCGTCACGGCGACCGTGGGTCCCGGGTGACACGAGGCAAGCAGCGCCCGCACGCGCATCCGGCGCGGGGCCGCGCCGCGGTGCGCACCAGGACTCATCGCTCCAGGCTAGGGGTTGGGCGCCGACTATCATCGCCCGGATGAGCATCGACTTCGCCCCCCTGGACGTCCGCGGCTCGGATCGAGACCGTCTGATCGACTTCCTGACCTCCCACGAGTACCCCTTCCACGTGGTCGCCCGGCCGGACCGCGCGCGGATCGAGCACGCCATCGCCGAGGGCGCGTACGACGACGAGGACCACCAGGCCCTGTGGGTCCGGCGCGACGGACAGACCGTGGGCGTCGTCGTACTCGAGGATCTGAGCGAGGACGCCCCGCTGTTCGACCTGCGGCTCGCAACCGAGGCGCGCGGCCAGGGGCTGGGCGTTCCGGTGCTGCGCGCCCTGACGGACTGGGTGTTCACCACCTTCCCGGCGGTGGACCGGTTCGAGGGGCAGACGCGGGAGGACAACACGGCGATGCGCAAAACCTTCCTGCGCGCCGGCTTCCTCAAGGAGGCGCACTATCGCCGAGGCTGGCCGGTTCAGGGCGGCGAACCGCTCGCCTCGGTGGCCTATGCGATTCTGCGCGACGACTGGCGGACCGGAACCACGACCTCGTTCGTCTGGGAGGACCTCACGGTCTGAGGGATCAGCGCCAGATCGAGCGCAGCTCGAACAGATCGGCCGATCGCACCGTGGCGTCCCCGCCCACCGAGTACAGCGACACCCCGTCCGCACCCTGCGGCGGGAACACCACCATCGTGGCCGCCAGGACGCCGTCATCCGCGAAGACCTCCACGGCGGAGGCGTCGACATAGCCCCGCAGGCGCACCACGCCGTCCGGCGAGGGGGTGAACGGCACCGAGCGGCGCACCGCGAACGGCACGGGCGTGCCGTCCTCGAGCGTCAGGTCCGGGCTGCCGCCCTCCGTCCGGTCGAGGAAGAGCTGGTCACCGGCGCGATCGACACCCACGACCACCGCGCCCGTGACCTCCCCGTCCTCGTCGCGTGTCTCGAACACCCGCAGGCCCACCTCATCGGCGTCGCCGAGCTCGATCATCACGTCGAACTCCAGGCTGGTGCCGCGAGTCTCCAGCGGCAGGTCACCCGCAAGCGTCACGTCCCGCAGCGCCTCCGGGTCCGTGCGCAGGGCGTCGAGCTCGTGGACCGGCGTCTGCACGAGGACGTACCCCGCAGGGTCCGTACGCAGGGACAGCACGCGTGGCACGCTCATCGCATTGGTCCACGGCGCGGTCGGCGCCGCATAGGGATAGGCCCAGTTGCCCATCCAGCCCAGCCAGACGCGCCGGCCGTCCGGGGCGCCCTCGAAGGTCTGCGCCGCGTAGAAGTCCTGTCCGGCATCCGTGACCTGGACGAGACCAGGATCGACGTCGGGGTCCCTGGTGAAGGTGGTCCCGTCGAAGTCGCCGACGAAGTACTGCGCGGTGGACCCTGCGGTCTCCTCGCTCGCGCCGACGCTCACCGTCAGGACCCAACGGGTGTTCCCGGGGTCGCCGTCCACTGCGAGGGGGAACAAGTCCGGACACTCCCACACCGCCGAGTGCATGCCCTGACCGGGGCCGAAGTCGCTCAGGTAGGTCCACTCGCGCAGGTTCGGCGAGCCGTAGACCCCGATGCGCTGCGTCTCGGAGACCACCATGATCCAGGACGAGGTGGGCTCGTGCCAGAACACCTTGGGGTCGCGAAAGTCGTCGCGGCCCTGGTTCGGCAGGACGGGGTTGCCGTCGTAGCGCTCCCATGTGCGGCCGTGGTCGGCGCTGTACGCCAGCGCCTGGGCCTCGCCCTCAGCCGTGGCGGTATAGACCGCAACCATGCCGCCGGTGCCCGGGTCGAACAAGCCGCTCGTGTTCGCCCCGTCGATGACAACGCTTCCCGACAGCGCCTGGCCCCCCTCGTCGTGCTCGAGCGCGGTCGGCAAGTGCTCCCAGTGCACCAGGTCGGGGCTGACGGCGTGCGCCCAGGTGCCCATCTGCTGATGGAACAGGTGCCACTCGCCGTCGTACCAGACCAGACCGTTCGGGTCCGCCAGGCGTCCCGTACGCGGCGAGTAGTGGAACTGGGGACGCCAGAGCTCCTCGAGCGTCTCCTGCTCCGCGCTGGGCCCCGGAACCGGTGGGGTGCTCGGCACGGGCTCCGGTCCGGTGCAGGCGCCCAGCAGCACGCACAGCGCGAGAGCGTACACGCGCCAGGTCCGCGGTCTGCGCGCGGTCGGCGTCGCTGCCCCTCGGCCGTGCCGTGTGGCCTGCACGCTTCGATGCTAGAGCGCGTGCACCCGTTCGGCACGCAGGTGCCCCGCACCGCCGGGCACGATGTGGGACAGCATGCGGCGCAGCACGGGCTGGCGGTCGAACTGCAGCGCGAACTGCCGCGCCTCGTGCTCCGCCGTGCGGCGCTGCTCGGCGGACATCTCGAGCACGACGTGCTCGAGTGCGACGGCGATCGCCCCTGGGTCCTCGACCGGGACGAACACGGCGTGCTCACCCACCGCCTCCGGGATGCCACCCGTGCGAGTCGTCACCACGGGCCCGCCCCCGGCCAGCATCTTCTCCACGAGCGCGATGCCGAAGGTCTCCACGAAGTCGGGGCACGGCTTGCTGGGCAACACAAACGCGGCGCACCCGGCCATGAGGAACGGCTTCTCCGCGTCGTCGACGTCGTCGAGGAACATGATCCTGTCCGCCGCGCTCGAGGCCGCCGCGAGGGCGTGCAGCTCGGCGGCCTGCGGGCCCCGGCCCGCCACGACGAGGCGGACCTCGGGCGGCAGGGAGCTGGCGGCAAAGCCCTCGATGAGGTCGTCCACGCCCTTGGCGTCGGCCAGGCGGGACAGGAAGAGCACATACGGTGCCCCGGCGAGGTGACGGCGTTCGAGCACCTCGGCGAGCACGTGCTCGTCCAGGTCCACGTAAGCGCTCGTGTCGATGGCCGGATAGGAGATCTGCACACGCTCGGCACAGCGCTCAGCGAATCGGGTGCCGTGGCGCTCGTCGATCTCGCGTGCGGCGGCGACGATGAGGTCGCGGGTGTACTGCGACACAGCGACGCAGCAGTCGCTGGACAGGTAGTCGGACAGCACCTGCGCCGCGGCACCGAAACGGTCCGCC
Organism: Cellulomonadaceae bacterium; assembly: GCA_052086865.1. Lineage (GTDB taxonomy): Bacteria > Actinomycetota > Actinomycetes > Actinomycetales > Cellulomonadaceae > Flavimobilis. Next base: position 4,437 of record JBQGOU010000024.1, on the reverse strand, counting down.
ACGACGCATGAGCGCACCACGTTGGTCACGTCCGAGCCCACGGCCTCGGCAATCGTCACCACGTTCACCGGAAGCCCGGTGCTGTGGGCCGCACGCACCGCGTCGCCGACGGCGGTGGTGTGCGGGCTCAGGTACAGCGACACGCACACGGTCGGCACGCCGTCGGTGAACAGCTCCACGAGGCGCCCCGTCAGTCCCGCAACGTAGCGGCCGTCAGGAACCTTGTAGTCTCCGACGGGGTCCGGGCGCTCGACCACGATGCCGGGGCTGTAGGCCAGCACCGTGTCGAGCGGCTTGAGAGGCAGCCCGGACTGCTGCAGACGCTCCATCGGCCAGGTCACGATCCGCACCTCGGCGAACCCCTGGTCCAGCGCGGCCTCGGCAAGGTTGCGCGCCTCACCCGAGTGCCCACAGATCACCGGGTCGGCGCGGACGACGATCACCAGACGCTTCGCAGACATTCAGCTCTCCTCCACCTCGACGCGTCCCGGGCGCAGCCCCGGGTGGGACACGGGGTACGACGGCGGCCGCTGCACCGTCCCCCAGCTGCTCGGCCGGGGGCCGAGGTCGATCTCGAGCACGCCTCCGGCGTGCACCTCGGCGCCGGTGAGCCAGCTGCGTTCGAGGGCCACCCCCTCGAGGCGCACGCCCTGGACATACTGCGGAGCGGTGTCGGGCCCCGGCTCCTCGAAGCCAGTCGTCGCGATGGTCAACGTCCTCGTGCCGACGTCGATGCTCGCCGAGGCGAAGGCCGGGGTGCTCACGAGGAAGAGCGACTGGCCCGCCACGGGGAACAGCCCCAGGCTCGCCCACACATACCAGGCGCTCAGCCCACCGGAGTCGTCGTTGCCGGGCAGCCCGCCGGGTCCCGTGCCGAACTGGTGGTGCACGGCCGCATGCACGACCTCGGCCGTGCGGTCGGGCCGGCCGGCGTAGTGGTAGGCCCACGGGGCCTCCATGTCAGGCTCGTTGTTCAGCCCCTCGAAGCGTCCCAGCGCATATCCGCGGGCCAGCTCCGCCGGCCCGGGCCGGCGACCTGGCTGCACCACCGGCTCGGCTCCGAAGCCGAAGAACCGGTCGAGCAGGTCCACGAAGGCCGTGTCCCCACCGGCCAGCTCGATCCGTCCCGCCATATCGTGCAGTAGCCGGAAGGAGTAGTTCCACGGCCCGCCCTCGTAGAACGTCGAGTCCTTGAGCAGGCCCGTCTCCCGGTCGAAGGCATTGATCCACCGCCCGGTCAGCGGCTCGAACTCCGCCACCAGGGTTTGATCACCGACGCGTTCGGCCACCTGCAGGGTGCACCAGTAACCGAAGGCCAGGTCCAGGGTGTGGCTGATCGGGTGCGTCATCCCCCGCTGCAGGAACTCCTCGCCGTAGGTGCGACGCATGTCGTTGTGCATGTGCGCCAGCGCCCAGTCCCAGTCGATGCCCGGCAGGTCGAGCTGGCACAGGTCCGCGAGGAACACCTGTGCGAGCGCCGACGCCTGGCGGGAGAAGCGGTCGGCTCCGCGGGACATCCGGTAGCCGATCGGGAAGTTGCCCTCCTCCTCGCAGATGCGCACCAGCGCGTTGGCGAGCTCGACCGCGCGATCGGGGCGCAGCGTGGTCAGCAGCGGCAGCTGCGTGCGGTAGATGTCCCACATCGTGCACAGGTCGAACGCATAGGGCCCGTCGCTCGGCCAGAACGGCGACTCGTCGGGCGCCAGGCAGGGCTTGATCAGGCAGTGGTAGAGCGCGGTGGTGAAGACGGTGCGGCGCTCCAGGTTTGGGGTGTCCACCCGCACGGCAGCGAGATGGTCCTCCCAGGCCGCGCCCGTCGCGGCCCGCCGGGCCGTGAAGCCGGAAGGGTCGGGCCCGCAGTCCCGCAGCAGGTTCTCGCGCGCCTGCTCGGGTCCGCGCAACGAGAATCCGAAGCGCAGCTCCACGGTCTGGCCCGCGGTGGTCGGCCCGGCCCACATGAGCCCGAACGGCCGCAGCGTGGTCGCCCGGATGTAGTCGAAGTCGAGGCGGGTGCCGCCGGGCATGAGGCGGCGGTCGTACCACAGCATCTGCCGCAGCTGGGGGGTGTCACACTCGATGTGGACGGCGAGCGGGGCACCCTCGACGACGATCTCGCCCTGCGCCACTCCCGGGCCGAGAGACTCGAGGTGGGCGCGCAGCGGCACCGTGGCGCCGTACGGGATCGCAAGCCCACCGAGCGAGAAGTCGATCACCAGGCGGGCGTCGCGGTGCTCGGGGAAGGTGTAGCGGTGGACGGCGCTCTTGGGCCCCACCGTGATCTCGCAGCGCACCCCGTTGCTCAGCAGGGCGGAGTACCACCCGGGCTCCGCCTGCTCGTCCTCGAGCTCCCAGCGGGTGCCCAGGGCGTCGAGCGGTTCGAGCATGGGCGTGACGCGGAAGTAGTTGTAGTACTTGCGGATTGCCCCGGTGCCCGACTGCTGGAAGTGGGTGAAGCCTGAGGCCAGCTGCCGGTCGAACAGCGGGACGGGCTGACCCTCGGTGCCCAGCTCGTAGCGCCCGTACCCGGTCGGGTACGCCCCGGAGTAGGCGCAGGCCGAGACCATGCCGAGCGGGTAGCAGGCTCCGGGATGGGTGTTGCCCACCTGCGGTTTGGGCCACCACCAGGTGGCGGCCAGACCGGCGGGGGCCGGCAGGTCAGTGCCAGCGGTCCCGATGAACGGGTCGACGTGCTCAAGCATGCGGGCCCCTCCGGTCGGCGTGCTGGTGAGTGCAGACCCTAGGTCCCGCAGATGTCCCCCGCGTTACGCGGAGGTAACCGCTGCCTGCGCAACGGGAGGCCAACCGCCCGGACGCCGCCTCAGGTGCGCGCCGCGATGCGCGGGCGCCGCACCACGCTGCCGAGGGTGAGCACCACGATGCCGGCGGCGACCACGGCGAGGCCGGCCGTCTCCTGCGGCGTCCACTGCTCGCCCAGCACGACGAGCGCCAGGGTGCTGGCCGCAACGGGCTCGGCCAGCGTGAGCGTCGCAACAGTGGAGGCCGGCAGCACGGCCAGACCGCGGGCGAACAGGACGTAGGCGAGGGCGACGGTCACGAAGCCCAACCACAGCGCCATGACCAGGCCCGAGCCGGAACCGAGCCACCCCAGCGGTGCCAGCGCCAGCAGCGGCAGGCTCACCACCGCGGCGAGGCCGAAGACCGTGCCCATCGTGGTCAGCGGCGTCCAGCCGCGCTCGAGCAGCGCCTTGCTCGACATCGTGTACGTCGCATAGGAGGCCCCGGCGCCCAGCGAGGCGAGAAGTCCCGGCAGCGAGAGGCCGCCGGCGGAGGCTGCGGCGCCGTCGGCGCGAGCAAGCACCGCCACCCCGGTCGTCGCCACACACGTGGCCACCGCCCACACGGCCCCCGGGAACCGCCGGGTCGCCGCCCACTGCAGCGCACCCGTGATCACCGGGGCGCTGCCGAGGGACACCACGGTGCCCACGGCCACGCCGTTGGCCGCGGTTCCGGCGAAGAAGGTGGGCGAGTAGCACGCGACCCCCGCGGCGCCGGCGGCGCTCACCCAGGCGGTCGGCAGCGCACGGGTTCTCGTGGACCGCGCCCCTGCCCGGGGACCCGTGGGTCGCCCGGCCCGAGCCGCACGGCTGCGCCCCGCCACGCCGGCGAGCAGGGCGAGGACCAATCCCCCGAGGACCGTGCGCACCGCCCCGACGGACAGTGCGCTCGCCTCGGGGCCCAGCGCCTGGGCCGTGCCCGTGGTGCCGAACAGGACTGCCGCGGCGAGGACCAGCAGAATCGATCGCACCGGGGGATCCTCGCACACGAACGGGCGGCGGGCATCGATAGGCTTGGCCCATGCCCCACGAGCCTGCTCCCCGAACCGCAACCCCGATCGACGACCTGGCCGAGTGGTGGGTCGACGAGCTCTGCCGGCTGGTTCCAGAGACCGACGTCGAGCTGGGCCGACCCGAGCACACGGGCCGGTATGCGGACCGCTCCCCCGGCGGAGTCGCCCAGCTCGCCGCCGCGGCTCGCACCGCGCTCGATGCACTGGGCCGGCTCGCACCGCAGGACGCCGTGGACACGGCCACGCACGCCGACCTGACCCGCGACCTCTCGCTCACGCTCGCGCAGATCGACCAGGGCGTGCACCTGACGGACGTCAACGTCGTCGCCAGCCCGGCGCAGGCGATCCGGGACGTCCTGGACCTCATGCCGACGGACACGGAGGACGACTGGGTCGACGTGGCCGCCCGCGTCGGACACGTTCCCGAGGCTGTCGACGGCTACATCGCGACGCTGCGCGAGGGGGCGCGCCAGGGCCGCACGGTGGCGCAGCGCCAGCTTGAGGCCACCGCGGCCCAGCTGGAGAGCAACACGGGGCCCGAGGGCTTCTTCGCCCGCTTCGCCGACTCAGCGACCGGTGTGCCGGACACTGTGCGCGAGGACCTGCGCGGTGCGGCGCGGGCGGCGTCG
>JBQGOU010000023.1:0-17963 GCA_052086865.1 Cellulomonadaceae bacterium | reverse complement strand
GGGGCGGGGGGGGGCGGGGGGGGGCGGGGGGGCCGGGGGGCCCGGGGGGGCCCGGCGCGGGGGGGGGGGGGGCAGGCGAGCGGCGGGGCGGGCCGTCGACCTCGGCGTCCTCATCCGCATCGTCGTCGCCAGGACTGTTGATCCCCGCCCGACGGCGTTCGGAGAGGCGTGCGAGGTAGGCGGCGCTCGCATCGCGCTGGCGGGTGAACAGGACGTAGGAGACCAGCGCCGCCACGAGAACGGACACCAGCAGCAGCATCCAGCCGCGCATCCCTGCCCAGGCAAGGAGCCCGGCGCTCGCCCCCAGCACGGCCAGACGCAGCAGGGAGTAGGTCACCAGGGGCATGGCACGAGCGTAGGCCTTTAGGCTGGGGTGATGAAGTTCCTCCTCGCCCTCCTCGTCGTCGCGGTCACGGTCTACGCCGTCGTCGACTGCATTAACGCGACCGACGAGGACCGCCGGGGTCTGCCGCGCGGGCTGTGGCTGATCCTCATCATCCTGCTGCCGATCTTCGGCCCGGTCGCCTGGTTCCTGATCAGCAGCGCCCAGCGACGTGCGCGGCTCTCCTCCGGCGGCGGGCCGCTGGGCGGGTACAGCGCGCCGGGTGCGGCCTCGCGCGGAACCGGTCGGCGCCCCGCAAGCGGACCCGTTGCCCCCGACGACGACCCGGACTTCCTGTGGCGCCTGGAGCAGGAGCGCCGGCGTGCGGCGCGGGCGGAATCGAACGACCCCGATGCCGCCGCGGGCGACGAGGCGCACGACGTAGCGGACGACGCGGTGGACGACGAGGACCGGGCCCCGGAGGACGAGCCGCCCAGCGATCCCCGCGCCTGACCCCTCGGGCCCAGCACCCAGCAGCACCGGGCACCCCATCCCGGATCGGCCCCGACGCAGGGCTCAGAGCTGGCTGTAGCTGTGCTTGCCGTCGAAGAACATGTTCACGCCGGTGAAGTTGAACAGCACGCACGCGTAGCCGACCACCACGAACCAGGCCGCACGCCGCCCGGACCAGCCGCGCGTGGTGCGGGCGTGCAGATAGGCGGCGTAGATGACCCAGACCACGAAGGTCCAGACCTCCTTGGGGTCCCAGTTCCAGTACCGGCCCCAGGCCTCCTCGGCCCAGATGCCGCCGCTGATCAGCGTGAAGGTCCACAGCACGAAACCGACGGCGTTGAAGCGGAAGCTCAGGGACTCCAGCGCCGTGGTCCCGGGAAGGGTGTCGAGCCAGCGCCAGTCCAGCTTGGAGGTGCGCAGCAGCGTGCGTCCGCGCACCACCACCCCCTGGCCGTGCAGCAGCGGCGAGCCGCCGAAGCGGGAGTCGCGCAGGAGCTGCAGGACGGCGACCGCGAAGCCGACGGTGAACACGCCCGTCGCCCCGATCGCGACGCCGACGTGGATGACGATCCAGTACTTCTGCAGCGCCGGCTGCACGCCGTCGGCCTCGATGTGGAAGGCGTTCAGGGCCACGACCAGCGCCATGACGACCATGCCGGAGACGATCAGGCCGAGGAAGCGCACGTCCCGGCGCAGCTGCACGACGAGGAACACCGCCATCGCGACGAAGGTACCCACCATCGTGAACTCATACATGTTGGCCCACGGGGTGCGCCCGGCGGCGAGCCCGCGGCACACGATCGCTGCCAGGTGGATGGCCAGGCCGGCCCAGGAGGTCGACATCGCGATCCCGAGCGCCTTGGTCCGCCGGCCGGCGTCCGTGCCGGGGTCGTTGGCCAGCGCGACGGCCGGGCGCGCACCGGCGCCGTCGGCCTCCTGAGCGCTGACGCCGGCACGGCGCGTCGCGAGCTCGTCGGAGCGGCGGGCCATGTCGAGCGCGAAGCAGACCATCGCAATCGTGTAGGCCGTCGCCGCGCCCCACACGAGGACGTCGCTGATCTCACCGATGGTCATCGGTCGGTCCTTTCCGGTTCGGTGACGCCCGCTCCGCGGTCAGAAGACTCACAGGCACCCGCAGCGCGGTCGACCGCCGCGAGCACCCCGTCGACCTGCGCCTGCAGACCGGCGTCGTCGCTGCGGGCAAGTCCCGCCACGGTGACAACTGTACGGGCCGTACCCTCTGCGCCCGCCTCGGTCCAGGCTTTGACCCACACACGCCGGCGCGGGGTGAACAGCGACAGGGTCAGCCCGCCGAGCGCGGCGAGGGAGAACACCAGCACCCAGGTAACCGCGGGATCGTGGCGCAGGTCGAGTGCGACGAACCGGGGCAGCTCGCGGAAGGTCAGCTCGCCCAGGCCGTCCGGCAGGCTGACCGTCTCCCCCGGCCGCAGCACCAGGGTCACGGGCGCGTCCCCGTCCGGCTCGAGGGCCTGGGTCATGTCCGTCGTGTCCAGCTCGTAGACGTTCTGCGGAACGCCGTCGTCAAGCCCCAGGTCACCCGTCCACACGGTCAGCACCAGCACGGGGTCCAGCGGCTGGGGGTAGACCGAGCGCACGCCCTGCTCGGTGATCTCCGCGCTGGGCAGCAGGTACCCGATCAGGCCGATCTGCTCGCCCGTGCTGACGTCGGGGACCTTGATCACGCCGCGGGAGGTGTAGACCTCGTCCTCCGGGATGAACGGCACCGGACCGGAGAAGGCGATCTCGCCCGCACCGTCGCGCACCTCGACGTCGGGCGCGTACCCGTTGCCCTGCAGGTAGACCTTCGCTCCGCCGACGACGATCGGGTGGTTCACCTTGATCGTCTCGGCCCGGGGTTGCGCCTCGGGCTCGCGCACCGTGACGTAGGCCGTGAAGTCCCGCGACTGCGGCGGCACGTCGTAGGTGAACTCGGCCTCGAAGTCGTCCAGCACCATGGAGAACGGCACGAGGCTGCCCTCGCGGAACAGGCTGCCACGCTCGAAGGTGTCGTAGTCGCTCACGGAGTTCACGAAGCCACGGTCCTGCACCACAATCGCCTGTCCGCGGAACTGGAAGGCCTGGCCGATTGCCACGGCGATCAGCAACCCGAGCAGCGACAGGTGGAAGACCAGGTTCCCGGTCTCGCGCAGATAGCCGCGCTCGGCGGCGACGGTGGCCGCCGTGCCGGCACCCGGGTCCGCGTCGGCGGGGGCGGGACCCGAGCCCTCGTCCACGCGAAACAGCGGCACCCTGGCCCAGCGCCCGCGCAGCTCCGCCGCCGCGGCGGCCGCGGCCTGGGCGGGGGTGATCGCGTCCGCGGGCAGCTCGCGCCGGCCCTGAGCCGGGAAGCGGGCGAAGCGGCGGGGCACGCGAGGCGGGCGCGCGCGCAGGGCGCGCAGGTGCACCCGGGTGCGCGGCAGGATGCACCCGACCAGGGAGATGAACAGCAGCAGGTAGATCGCGGAGAACCAGACGGAGCCGTAGACGTCGAATGCGCCCACGGCGTCCAGGACCGCGCCGAGCGTGGGGTTCTCCTGCAGGTACTGCGCCACCGCCACCGGGTCCTGGGGGCGCTGCGGCAGTGTGGAGCCGGGCACCGCGGCCACGGCCAGGAGCATGAGCAGCAGCAGCGCGACGCGCATGCTGGTCAGCTGGCGCCACGCCCACCGGGCCCAGCCCACGGCGCCGAGGGCGGGCAGGGCCGGCCCGTCACCCGCGGACCCCGGCGGATCGACGAACTCGTCCTGGATCCCCTCGGGGCGGTACTGGCTCACAGCGGAGTCTCGAATCCGCCGATGAACCCGGCCAACGACTGGGTCAGGTTCCCCCACAGCCCGGTGACGAGCGCAAGGCCCACGAGGATCAGCAGGCCGCCGCCCAGGCGCATGATGGCCACGCGGTGCCGGCGCAGGAAGTCGACCATGCGTGTGGAGGACTCCAGGCCGAGCGCGATGAGCAGGAACGGCAGGCCGAGCCCGAGGCAGTACGCCACGGCAAGCACGCCGCCGCGCAGGGCCGTGCCCTGCTCCAGGGCGAGGGCGTTGATCGCCACAAGGGTCGGGCCCATACAGGGCGTCCAGCCGAGCCCGAAGACGAAGCCCAGCAGCGGCGCGCCCCACAGCCCGGCCCGGGGTGCGAGGTGCACCCGCCGGTCGGTCTGCAGCGCCGGCACGACGCCGACGAAGGCGAGCCCCATGACGATCACCACGATGCCCAGGACGCGGGAGACGACGTCGGCGTGGTCGCGCAGGGCGGCGCCGACGGTGCCGAACAGCACCCCGTAGGAGACGAAGACGACGGTGAAGCCCGCGACGAACAGCCCGACGCCGGCAAGCACCCGGCCGCGCCGGGGCCGGGCCTGGGCCCCGGAGACCGCTCCGACGCCGCGCACCCCGCGCCGCGCGGGCGCTGCGCTCGCGGCGGCCATGCCGCTGACGTAGCCCAGATAGCCGGGCACGAGCGGCAGCACGCACGGTGAGGCGAAGGAGACGGCGCCGGCGAGCAGCGCAATCGGAAGGGCGAGGAGGAGCGAGCCGGAGAAGACGGTTACGCCCGGGTCGGCGAGGATCACGTGCGCTCGGCCACGACGTCGTCGATGAGCGCGTCGATCGTCGACTGCTCGAGCATGCCGAATACGCGGGCGGCGACGCGACCCTGCGGGTCGAGGACGACCGTCGTCGGCGTGCCCTGGATCGGCACCACGCCCTCGAGCACCGCGGTGACCTCGCCGGTGGGGTCGGAGATCGAGGGGTAGGGCACGTCATAGGTGCGTTCGAAGGCCTGGGCGGCGCCCGCCGCGTCGACCCGGTTGAGGCCGACGACGTGCACGCCCTCGTCTGCGCGCTCCGTGGCGATGGCGTGCAGGATCGGGGCCTCGGCCCGACACGGCGGGCAGGCGGCGAACCAGGTGTTGATCACGACGACGTCGCCGGCGTAGTCCGCCGTGTCCACCTGCTCGCCCGCGAAGTCCGTGCCGGCGAGTACGACGGGCTCCCCGCGCTCGTCCGGAACCCAGGTGCGCACGCTGCCGTCACCCGAGACGTAGCCCTGGTCCGGCACGTCGTCGGTTCCCTGCGCGGCCGGCGTGCCGGAGCACCCGCCGAGCGCAAGCGCCGCGAGCGCAAGCGCCGCGAGGCCGCGCCGGAGCGGCGCCGGACGGGCTGGCGTGGACGTCGCCATCACGCCCCCGCGATCGTGCTCGCACCGGGCAGCAGGTCCGCACAGGGCTCGGCGTAGTGCAGCCCGACGAAGCGGTCGCCGTCGAAGCGCAGGGAGGTCAGCGAGGCCAGGGAGCACTGCCGCTTGCGCGGGTCGTGGGGAAAGCGCCGGCCCTCATAGCTGAGCCGGGCGATCCAGATCGGCAGCTGGTGGGAGACGAGCACGGCCTCGTGTCCCTCCGCCTCCCGGCGCGCATGCTCGATCGCGGCACGCATGCGGGCGGCCTGACGCACGTACGGCTCGCCCCAGGAGGGGCGCAGCGGGTTCACCAGGCGCGGCCAGCTGCGCGGGCGGCGCAGCGTGGAGCCGACGATCTCACCCTCGAAGCTGTTCTCCGCCTCGAGCAGACGTTCGTCCGTCTCGATGTCGAGTCCGAACTCGCGCGCGACGGGGGCGGCGGTCTCCTGCGCGCGCTGCAGCGGGGAGGCGATCACATGCGTCACGTCGTGGCGCTCGGGCTCGGTGCCCGGCGGCGTCGTGGGGACGGTGTGCCCGCCGAGGTACCGGGCGACGCGCTCGGCCATCTCCCCGCCCAGCACGGACAGGTGGTAGCCGGGCAGGCGCCCGTAGAGGACTCCGGCGGGGTTGTGCACCTCGCCGTGACGCAGCAGGTGGACGGTGGTGACGGCCATGGCGAACAGTCTCGCAAACTTTCGCGCACCCGCCGCACCGCACGAGCCCACGGATCTCCCGGAACGCCGCGTCGCCGGGTCGCGTCCGCGACGGCTCAGCCTCGGATCCGCGCCCCCACGCGCGCCATGAGGTCGCCCAGGGCGAGGAACTCCTCCTCGTCGAGGACGTCCACCAGACGGTGGCGCACCGAGGTGACGTGCCAGGGCGCGGCCGCCACGAGCTCTGCCCAGCCGACGTCGGTCATGGTGCAGTTCACGCCCCGGCGATCGCCCGGGCACGGCGCCCGGCGCACCAGACCCCGTGATTCCATCCGCCGCACCGTGTGCGTGATCCGGCTGCGCGAGTAGGCCAGGTCGTCGGCCAGCTCGGACATGCGCATCGTGCGGTCGCTTGCCTCGGAGAGCCGCACAAGCACCTCGTACTCGTTGAGCGAGAGAGTGGTGTGCGCTTCCAGGTCGCGGTTGAGCACCTCGTTGAGCAGCTGCGTGCCCTCGATGTAGCTGCGCCAGCTGCGCTGCTGCTCCGGGTTCAGCCAGCGCGGCTCGGGGCCGGCCGGCAGACCAGGCGCCGGCTGCGCGATGACCTGCTCCTCGGCCCCGCGCTCCGCGGTGACCCCTGCGTTCGACATCACGTTCTCCTCGTTCCCCAGGTCCCGTCGTCGCGCCGCGGCGCGACGCCACGGGCACATGGCCCGAGCGCGGCCCGCGGTGTCCGCGATCCGGGACGACGACGGCACCTCTTGCACCGTCATGCAACCTGCCCTAGTCTAGTAGAAGTTTCAACTACATGCCATACCCACATGCCACGCCGCCGCCGACCCGACGACGGTCCACCGAACCAAGGAGAGACCATGACTGCACTGCCCGCCGGGCTCGCACCCGCCACCTACACCATCGACCCGAGCCACTCGTCGGCCACCTTCATCGTCCGCCACGCCGGCATCTCCAAGGTGCGCGGCGAGGTCCCCGTCATCGACGGCACGATCACCGTCGGCCAGGACGTCGAGTCCTCCTCCGTCACGGCCACCCTGGACGCCACGAAGATCAGCACCGGCGACGAGAAGCGTGACGGCCACCTCAACAGCGCCGACTTCTTCGACACCGCGAACAACCCGACCTGGACCTTCACCAGCACCGCGGTCTCCCCCGGCTTCGTGCTCACCGGCGGCCTGACGATCAAGGGCGTGACCAAGCCGGTCGAGCTCGAGCTGGAGTACACCGGCTCCGCCGTCGACCCCTTCGGCAACACCCGCGCCGCGTTCGAGGCCACCACCGAGATCTCCCGCAAGGAGTGGGGCATCAGCTGGAACGCCGCGCTCGAGGCCGGCGGCGTGCTGGTCAGCGACATGTACATTATCGAGCTCTACTTGTCCGCCAACACCCCGCCCTCACCCCGGCACACCCCGCCCCGGGGCGGGGGGCGCGGAGCGATCCGCGCCCCCGGCCCGCGTCGTGTCCTGCGCCACCTCAGGTCGCATGGGCGTGGGGTCCGGGTGCGGCGTCCGACACCGGCCCGCACCCCACGGCGTAGGCCAGCAGCTGCAGCTCCCCGCCGACGTCGACCGAGCGCACCGTCACCCCGACGGGGGTGTGCAGCCGCCGGGGCGCGAAGTTGAGCACCGCCCGCACCCCGGCGGCCACCGCGGCGTCGACGGCCTCCTGGGCCGCCTGGGCGGGGGTCGCGAGAATCGCGATCGTCACTCCCTCGCGGCGCACAATCGCCGGGAGCTCGGCCGCCGGCAGCACCGTGAGCCCCCCGATCTCCGTGCCCACCACTCCCGGGTCGGTGTCCACGAGCCCCACCACCGCGAACCCCCGCGGCAGCAGACGTCCGTACCGCGCCACCGCGCGGCCCAGGTTCCCCGCCCCGACGACGACGACGTTCTGGGTCCGCGCGAGCCCGAGGGCGGCAGCCACGTGCCGGCGCAGCTCGGGCACCTCGTAGCCCACCCCGCGCCGTCCGTGCGAGCCCAGGTAGGACAGGTCCTTGCGCACCTGCGCGGGGCCGACGCCGGCAAGGTCGGCCAGCTGCGCCGAGCTCGTGACCTCTACTCCGTCCTCGGCCAGGGCCTCCAGCGCCCGCAGGTAGGCGGGCAGTCGCTCGATCGTCTGGGGCGGCAGCGTTGCCGCGGGGCCGGACACGAGGCCCGTCAGCCCAGCGCGCGTTCGAGACGGGCGCGGTCGATGCGCCAGAAGCCCTGCTGCACACCGTCGACGCGGACCACGGGGACCAGGTCGGACAGCTCCGCCAGCACCTGCCCGCCCTCCGCGTCGACGTCGCGCTCACGCCATGCCACCCCCCGCGGCTCGCAGACCTCCGCGACGAGGCCCACGGCGTCGTCGCACAGGTGACAGCCGACGCGGGTGAAGATCTCGACTCGGGGGCTGGGCTCGCTCATGACGCCCAGCCTACGGAGCCTGGATAGAGTGGTCGACATGGCCAGTGCGCAGCAGTCCAGCGGTGCCGGTCCTGCGGACCCTGACGAGCTCGCCCAGGTTGCCGAGGACCGCGCGGCCGTCACGCCCACCGACCCGCACCGGGTGGCCGCATTCTTCGACGTCGACAACACGATCATCCGGGGTGCGAGCGCCTTCCACCTGGCCCGCGGGCTGTACTCCCGGCAGTTCTTCTCGCTGCGGGACCTGGTCCGCGGCGCGCTGCACCAGGCGCGGTACAACCTGTTCGGGGAGAACATCGCGCAGATCGCCAACGTCCGCCAGATGGGCCTGGACATCATCAAGGGGCACACCGTGGCGGAGGTGACCGCCGTCGGTGAGGAGGTGTACGACCAGGTGCTCGCACACCGGATCTTCCCCGGCACGCGCGCCATCCTGGACGACCACCTGGCCAAGGGGCACCAGGTCTGGCTCGTCACCGCCACCCCCATCGAGGTCGGCGAGCTCATCGCACGCCGGCTCGACGCAACCGGTGCCCTCGCCACGGTCGCCGAGCACGTGGAGGGGGTGTACACCGGCCGGCTGGTCGGCGACCTGATGCACGGGGTGAGCAAGGAGCAGGGGGTGCGGGCGCTGGCCGACCGGCTCGGCCTCGACCTCGCCGCGTCATACGCCTACGGGGACTCCGCAAACGACATCCCGCTGCTGTCCGCCGTCGGCAACCCCTGCGCAATCAACCCCGAGCCGCGGCTGCGCCGCTACGCGCGCCGGGTCGGCTGGCCGGTGCGCGACTTCCGGGGCAAGCGCAAGCTCGCCAAACGCGGGCTGAAGACGGCGAGCTGGGCGGGGGTCGCCTGGGTGGGCGGCCTCGTGTTCCGCTCGGTGCGCCGCTCCCTGTCCCGCTGACAGCGCCCGCCTCTCAGCCCACAAGCACAGAGCCCCCGATCCCACGCAGGGTCAGGGGCTCTGATGATCGACGCCGCACAGCGGCGCCGGGGTCACTTCTTGTTGCGGCGCTGGTGACGCGTCTTACGAAGCAGCTTGCGGTGCTTCTTCTTCGCCATACGCTTGCGGCGCTTCTTGATTACGGAGCCCACGGGTCCTCACAAACGGTCGTCGAAACTACTTACGCGGCGCGCCCTGGTGGTCCACCGCAGGGTGGTTGGGTCGCCCGCGCGCGGGAGAGTCCTTGTCCAGCGTACCCGCTGACCGGCCCGGCGCGCGAAAGCAGGCCGCCCCGATCGCCCCCCGCCCGGGTCAGGAGCTGAGACGGCCGTCGATTGCGCTGGCCCGCAGGTACGCCGCAAGCGCCTGCTCGGGGACGCGAAAGGACTTGCCCACCCGGATCGCGGGCAGCTCCCCGGAATGCACCAGGCGGTAGACGGTCATCCGCGAGACACGCATCGCGTCCGCCACCTCGGCGACGGTGAGAAACGCCGGCGCCTGGTCGCTGGCCATGCTGCCTCCTGGTCTCGGGCCGGACACCACCACCGCGGACCGCGACGATCGTGCGGGCCCAACTCTAGGGCCTGACCCCGGCGCCGGGAAAGGCACCGCGCCCGCGTCAGTACCCGTCGTGGTGCACGCCGAGCAGCGGGAAGGACGCCTGCCGTGTCGCCTGCACCGCCCGGTCCACGTCCTGGGAGGGGTCGTACCCCGACGTCCACGGCGTGTGGTCGTCACCTCCGGGCGGCATCGTGCAGCTGCCCACGGGAATGGTGCCCGCGACGTCGTCGGGGCTCGGCAGCCCCGTCAGGGAGTCCAGGCCCACGACCTCCTCGTCACTCTCCCCCTCGGTCATGCAGACCGGTGAGGCCACACCGAAGTCCCGTTCCACACGCGCCCGCCACGTCGCCGGCACCGGGGTGTGCGCGGGGATCGGATGGTGTGCGGCGAGCGCCACGAGATGGGACCAGGCCAGCGGGACGACGTCGGTGACGGCGTATCCGCCGCCCCCCAGCGCCACCCAGCGGCCCTCGCACAGCTCGTGGGCGAGGTCGTGCATCCACGCCGCGGCCTTGCGCTGCGCGACGACGTTGACCCGCAGATCGGACAGCGGGTCGCTCGCATGCGCGTCGCAGCCGTGCTGGGTGACCAGGATCTGCGGTTCGAAGGCGCGCAGCACCTCGGGCACGACGGCGTCCACGGCGCGCAGCCAGCTCGCGCCGTCGGTGCGCGGCGGGAGCGCGAGGTTCACCGCCGTGCCGGCGCCGGCGCCCGTGCCCGTGTCCGTCGGGAAGCCCGTGCCGGGGAACAGCGTCGCCCCGCTCTGGTGCACCGAGACCGTCAGAACCCGCGGGTCGTCGTAGAACGCCGACTCCACCCCGTCGCCGTGGTGGGCATCGAGGTCGACGTAGGCGACGCGCTGCGCGCCGTCGGCCAGCAGTGCCCGGATCGCGACGGCGGCGTCGTTGTAGACGCAGAAGCCCGACGCCGCGTCCGCGCGCGCATGGTGCATGCCGCCGGCGATGTTGACGGCGTGGTCGACGCGCCCGGCCCACACGTCCCGCGCCGCGGTGCAGGTGCCGGCAACGATCCGCGCCGCAGCGTCGTGCATCCCGGGGAAGATCGGGTCGTCGTCCGTGCCGAGCCCGCGCGCCGGGTCCGCCACCCCGTGCTCGGAGGCCGCGCGTACCGCGGCGACGTAGGCCGGGTCGTGGAACAGCTCGATGGTCTCGTCGGAGGCGACGCCGCTGTCGCCCAGGTCGACGCCGGGCAGGTCGAGCAGGTTCAGCTCGGCGGCCAGCTCCATGGTCAGGCCGAGGCGCAACGGAGCCATCGGATGCCCGGGACCGAAGTCGTATCCGAGCAGTGCCGGAGACCACACCACCCGCACCGTCGACGCCATGGCGCAACGCTAGCGCTCCTCGGACGTCCACAACATGGCACAGTGACTCGTGCAGCGAAGGTGTGCGGCGCGCGGCGCCGCCAGGAACCGTTCAGGAGGTGCGGTGGCGACCAGTGCACCGCGTGTCGCGTGGTCGGCACGGGAGATCCTCGACCGCGCCGCCCGGCGGTCCCCCGCACGCCTCACGCTCAGCGTGTTCGCCGCCGTCGTGCTCCTGTTCACCGCACTGCTGAGCATTCCGGCCGCCACCGCCTCCGGGCAGCGCGCGCCGCTGGCCGACGCCCTCTTTACCGCCACCTCCGCGGTGAGCGTCACCGGCCTGGTGACGGTGCCCACCGGGCTGTTCTGGTCCACATTCGGCCAGACGGTCATCCTGCTGGGGATCAAGGTCGGCGGGCTCGGCGTCATGACGCTCGCCTCGATCCTGGGCCTGGCCGTCTCCCGCCGCCTCGGCCTGACTCAGCGGCTCATCGCCGCCTCCGAGACCCGCGCCACCCGACTGGGCGAGGTCGGCTCGCTCGTACGCGTCGTGGTGATCACCTCCCTGAGCCTCGAGGCGATCATCGCCATCGCGCTGATCCCCCGCTTCATGGCGCTGCGCGAATCCGTGGGCGAGGCGGTGTGGCACGCGGTCTTCTACGCGATCTCGGCGTTCAACAACGCCGGCTTCGTGCCGACGGTCGAGGGCCTCGAACCGCATGTGGGCGACTGGATGCTGTGCCTGCCGCTCATCGTCGGGGTGTTCGTGGGCTCCCTGGGCTTCCCGGTCATCCTCAACGTCGCCCGCCACCGCCGCCGTCCGGCGGCCTGGAGCCTGCACGCCAAGCTGACGTTGACCATGTCGGCCCTGCTCGTCCTGATCGGCACCGTCCTGTTCGCGGCGCTGGAGTGGCGCAACGACGAGACGCTCGGACCGCTGTCCCTGCCGACCAAGATCCTCGCCTCGCTGTTCGCGGGCGTGATGCCGCGCTCCGGCGGGTTCACCACGGTGAGCGTCGAGGCGATGCACGAACCGACCTGGCTGATGACGGATGCGCTGATGTTCGTCGGCGGGGGCAGCGCCTCAACCGCCGGCGGGATCAAGGTGACGACGCTCGCCGTCCTGATCCTCGCCATCGTCGCCGAGGCGCGCGGTGACCGCGACATCGAGGCCTTCGGCCGGCGCATCCCGCGCGACACGCTGCGGCTGGCGGTGGCCGCCGCCATGCTCGCCGCCACCGCGGTGCTCGCCGCGAGCATGGTGCTGCTGCAGATGACCGGATGGACGCTGGACGAGGTCCTGTTCGAGACGATCTCGGCATTCAGCACGGCCGGGCTGACCACGGGTCTGACTGCGCAGCTGCCCGACGGGGGCAAGTACCTGGTCGCCGCGTTGATGTTCGCGGGCCGGACGGGCACGATGACCCTGGCGGCGGCGCTCGCGCTGCGCGACCGCCGTAGGGTCATCCGGTTCCCCGAGGAGAGGCCGATCATTGGCTGACAAGAAAGACCAGTCCCGCGACGCGGGCGTGCTGGTCATCGGGCTCGGGCGCTTCGGTGCCGCGATTGCGACGACGCTCGACCGCCTGGGCCAGGACGTGCTCGCCGTCGAGCGCTCCTCCGAGCTCGTGCAGAGCTGGGCCGGGCGCCTGCCCCTCGTCGAGGCCGATGCCGTGAACCCCGAGGCTCTCGAGCAGCTGGGCGCGCGGGACTTCGAGGTCGCCGTGGTCAGCATCGGCTCCTCACTCGAGGCGAGCGTGCTGGTCACGGGGAACCTGGTGGACCTCGGCACCCCCCAGATCTGGGCCAAGGCTGTCTCCTCCGAGCACGGGCGGATCCTGCAGCGCATCGGCGCCCACCACGTGGTCTATCCCGAGGCGGATGCGGGAAACCGGGTTGCACACCTCGTCTCGGGCAAGCTCATGGACTACATCGAGGTCGAGGACGGCTTCACGATCGTCAAGATGCGCCCGCCCAAGGAGACGCAGGGTTTCACGATCGCCCAGTCCAAGGTCAACGAGCGGTACGGCGTGACGATCATCGGTGTGAAGCCTCCGGGCGAGGAGTTCATCTACGCGACACCGGACACCCGGATCTCCGCGAACGACCTGCTCATCGTCTCGGGCCACTCCGAGCTGCTCGAACGCTTCGCCGCGCGGCCGTAGCGCTACACCGGGTAGGCCGCGACGACCTTCTCGAGCAGATCCGCCGGCCCGCTCGCGACCAGCAGCGCTGTGCCGTTGGTCCACACCGCGTGCGCCTCGTCCCCGGCGGTGAGGACGATGAGCGTGCCCGCCTGGCCGCCCCCGGCCTCGACCGGGCTCTCGCGGCGCTCCGCCTCCGGCGCCGCCTCGCCGAGGGCGCCCAGCACCGCCTGCTGGGCGCGCGTGGCCGCGTCCACCGAGCGCCACTGCGACGCCCGGACCGTGACCTCGACATCGCCGCCGTCGGAGTAGGTCAGCGTGTGCGCCTCAAGCGCTCCGGCCACCTCCGGGGACTCGTCGGTCACGGCCGAGGCCAGGGCGAGCTGCAGCACCGTCGCCGGCAGCAGATCGTAGAAGGGACTGCCCGCCTCCTTGGCGACCGGCTCGATCGCAGGGCTGGGCGCCGGGTTCGTCACGGTGACGGCGGCGGGTGTCGTGGCCGGCTCCCGGTTCCCGGTGGCGAACAGCACCCCCACCACGACGAGTGCCACGGCGACCACCACGCCGACGCCGATCAGGACAGGCCTGGTCATCGTGCGCGTGGCGCCCTGCTGCGTGGCCGTGGCGCCCCGCGGCGCCGAGCCGTGCTCCGGCATGTCGTTCCCCGTCCTCGTCCGGCCCAGCACCGGGCTGGCTCCGAGACCCGACGCTACCGGACGCCCCGCCCGCGCCGGACGCAGGTCACGGCCGTGTCGGTGGCCGCGGCTACCGTGACCGCATGAGCACCTCGACCTCCCGGCGCACCGCCGGACAGCCCCGGCCCGCCTTCCGGTGCGCGGAGTGCGGCTGGAGCACGGCCAAGTGGGTCGGCCGCTGCGGTGAGTGCCAGGCCTGGGGCACCGTCGCAGAGGCGGCCGGCGTCGGCCCGCGCACCGTGGCGACCTCACCCGCCCGCTCCAGCGCCCTGCCGATTGCCGACATCCCGGTCGACTCCGCGCGGGCGGTGCCGACGGGTGTCGCGGAGCTGGACCGCGTGCTGGGTGGCGGCCTGGTGCCCGGCGCCGTCGTGCTGCTGGCCGGTGAGCCGGGGGTGGGCAAGTCGACGCTGCTGCTCGACGTCGCCGCCATCGCGGCCGCGGGCGGACGCACGGTGCTGTACGTGAGCGCCGAGGAGTCCGCGGGCCAGGTGCGCCTGCGCGCCGAGCGCATCGGCGCGCTCCACCCCGGGCTGCTGCTCGCCTCCGAGACGGATCTGGGCACCGTCCTGGGCCACCTCGAGGCGTTGAACCCGGACCTGCTCGTCCTCGACTCCGTCCAGACCGTCGCCTCGGCGCAGGTGGACGGCGCCCCGGGCGGCGTGGCGCAGGTGCGTGAGGTGGCGGGCGCCGTCATCGCCGCGGCCAAGTCCCGGGACATGCCGGTGCTGCTCGTGGGGCACGTGACCAAGGACGGGTCCGTCGCCGGGCCGCGCACGCTGGAGCACCTCGTGGACGTGGTCTGCCAGTTCGAGGGCGACCGGCACGCGAGCCTGCGCATGGTCCGGGCGGTGAAGAACCGGTACGGCCCCACGGACGAGGTCGGGTGCTTCGAGCTCACCGAGGGCGGAATCGTCGGGCTGGCGGACCCCAGCGGGCTGTTCCTGTCGAACGCCGTCGCGGGCGTGCCGGGCACCTGTGTGACAGTCACCCTGGAGGGCAGACGCCCGCTCGCGCTCGAGCTGCAGGCCCTCGCCGTCCCCAGCAACCTGGCGAATCCGCGGCGCACCACGAGCGGCGTCGACTCGAGCCGACTGTCGATGGTGCTCGCGGTGCTGCACCGACGCGCCGGTCTGCGGCTGGACAACCAGGACGTGTACGTCTCGACGGTGGGCGGAGCGCGTGTGACCGAGCCCGCCGCGGATCTCGCGCTGGCACTGGCGGTCAACAGCGCACACCTGCAGGTGGCGCTGCCCCCGGGCACGATTGCGGTCGGGGAGGTGGGCCTGGCCGGTGAGATCCGGCGCGTGCCGGCGATCGAACGCCGGCTCTCCGAGGCGGCGCGCCTGGGATTCACGCGCGCCATCGTTCCGGCGGGGACGCTGGTGAACGCGCCGGACGGCATCCAGGTCCTGCCCGTCGAGCGGATCGACGAGGCCGTGGCCATCGCCACGGCTGAACTGCGCTGAGCTCGCCCCGCCCCGCGCGCCCGGTGGACCGATAGGATCGCCTCGTGCCCCAGATCCCCACCCACGCCGACGAGCTGCTGCGCGACACCCTGGCCGCCGTCGCGCCCGGAACCGAGCTGCGCGACGGGCTCGAACGCATCCTGCGCGGGCGCACGGGCGCGCTCATCGTCATGGGCATGGACGAGACGGTCGACCGGATCTGCTCGGGCGGTTTTGTGCTCGACGTCGACTTCTCCGCCACCCGGCTGCGCGAGCTCGCCAAGATGGACGGCGCCATCGCGCTGGACCGCAACGCCTCGCGCATCCTGCGCGCCGCAGTGCAGCTGCTGCCCGACCCGTCGATCGAGACCTCGGAGTCCGGCACCCGGCACCGCACCGCGGAGCGCGTGGCCAAGCAGACCGGCTTCCCTGTGATCTCCGTCAGCCAGTCAATGCGAATCATCGCCCTGTACGTCGGCGGGTCCCGGCACGTGCTGGAGGACTCGGACTCGATCATGTCCCGCGCCAACCAGGCGCTGGCAACCCTCGAGCGGTACAAGGCGCGCCTGGACGAGGTGTCCGGCACCCTGTCCGCGCTCGAGATCGAGGACCTGGTCACGGTCCGCGACGTGTGCGCCGTAGTGCAGCGGCTTGAGATGGTGGGCCGCATCTCCGAGGAGATCGCCGGCTACGTCATCGAGCTCGGCACGGACGGGCGCCTGCTCGCACTGCAGCTCGACGAGCTCATCGGCGGGCTCGGGTCCGAACGCGACTCCGTGATCCGGGACTATGTGGAGTTCGGCCGCCGGGACCGCACGCTTGCCGACGTCCAGAACGCCCTGGCCGAGCTCGACTCGACCCAGCTGCTCGACCTCAGCCTCATCGGTCGCATCCTTGGCCTGCCCGGCGGCGGTGATGCGCTGGACGCCGCCGTCGCGCCGCACGGCTACCGGCTGCTGTCCAAGGTGCCGCGGCTGTCCCCCGTCATCATCGACCGGCTCGTCGCGCACTTCGGCAGCCTGCAACGGATGCTCGCGGCCACGGTCGACGAGCTGATGGGCGTCGACGGTGTGGGCGAGCAGCGGGCGCGGGCCATCCGTGAGGGGCTCTCGCGGCTCGCGGAGTCGAGCATTCTCGAACGCTACGTCTGAGATGCGCCGGGGCCGACGCCCCTCGCAGTGTCACTGCAGGACGAGGACCAACTCGTCCGTCCGCGCACCGAGCAGCTCCACGCTCGCGCGGTAGGTGCCTGCCGTGGCG
Organism: Cellulomonadaceae bacterium; assembly: GCA_052086865.1. Lineage (GTDB taxonomy): Bacteria > Actinomycetota > Actinomycetes > Actinomycetales > Cellulomonadaceae > Flavimobilis. The sequence continues at coordinate 1,486 of JBQGOU010000023.1, read as the reverse complement.
ACCGGCAGCTCACGCTCGCACTGGCCGTCGGTGCGGGTGCGGTCCCAGGAGATGGTCTGGGCATCGACCTGCTCCGGGGCGAGCAGCACGGTGCGCGCCGCCACCTCGCGACACTCGGCGCTGGACCACACGTGGGCCGACCCGGAGACGATCACGAGTGCTCGGGCGGCGTCGCTGACGTCGACCAGGCACGGCTCGTCGCCCACAGCGCGGACCTCCACGGTGAAGACGGGGTTCTGCCCGGCCGGATAGGTCGAGGCGTCGGAGACCAGGCTCACGGCCATGTCGGCCGCGGTGCACTCGCGCGGGACGCCGGCGGCCTGCGTCTCGGCGGCCTCGTCCGCGGTGCCGTCGCCGTCACCCTCAGTGGCCTCACCCTCGGCGGTGGCGGCAGCGTCGGCCTCGCCTTCGGCCGCCTCGCCTTCGGTCGCGTCCCCACCAGCCGCGTCGCCGCCAGCGCCGTCGCCCTGGGCGCTCGGCGTCGCCCCATCGGCCGCGCCCGGGGCGGCGTCCGCACCCAGGCGTCCGACGAGGGCGATGACGGCCACCAGCACGGCCAGGACCACGCCGAGCACGAGGAGGCGGCGCACCCAGTACACGCGTGCCGGCAGCGGCCCCGCCGGGTGGCGCAACGTCCCCATCCGAATCCCTCTCGCTCCGGCCCGTCCGGCCGCACGGCGGCGGACACGCCAACGCTACGGCTCGCCTCGCGCCCCTTGTGCGAGGCGCGCCGCTGCGGGATGCGACGATGGTGGCCGTGACCCCCACTCCCGCGGCGGACCCGTCCGCTGCCCGGCTGGACGAGCTCCGGGACCGGGTCGACGCCTGGTTCGCGCAGCACCGCCGCCCGCTGCCCTGGCGTGAACCGGACTGCTCGCCCTGGGGCGTGCTCGTCAGCGAGGTCATGCTGCAGCAGACCCCCGTGGTGCGCGTCGAGCCGGCCTGGAGTGCGTGGATGGCCACGTGGCCGACCCCGCACGCCCTGGCGCAGGCCCCCACGGCTCAGGTTCTGCGCGCCTGGGGTCGGCTCGGGTATCCGCGCCGGGCGCTGCGGCTGCAGGAGTGCGCCCGGACGGTTGTGGCCGACCACGCAGGTCAGCTGCCGCGCACCGAGGCCGAGCTGCTGGCACTGCCCGGCGTGGGCGAGTACACCGCGGCCGCGGTGCGCGCCTTCGCCTACGGGGAGCGATCCGTCGTCGTCGACACGAACGTGCGCCGGGTGCTGGTGCGGACCCTGGGCGGCCGAGCCTTTCCCGCGCCTTCGCCGACGGCGGCCGAGCGTCGCCTGGCCGCTGCAGCCGTGCCCGCGGACCGGGCCGAGGCGGCGGTGTGGGCGGCGGGCTCGATGGAGCTCGGTGCGCTGGTGTGCACGGCGCGGGCGCCGCGCTGTGGCGAGTGCCCGGTGCGCACCCTGTGCGCGTGGCGGGCTGCCGGCTACCCCCCGGACGCCCATGCGGCGCGCCGGCGCACCCAGTCCTGGGTGGGC
>JBQGOU010000022.1:0-17985 GCA_052086865.1 Cellulomonadaceae bacterium | reverse complement strand
CCAAGAAGGTCGGCTTCGACCTGTCCGAGGCGATCAACGCCTCGGAGAACAACACCATCAAGATCGCCGACGTGCCGCCGCTCGGTGTCACCGTGCAGCGGGGGACCACGCTCGACGGTCTGGGCAAGTACTACTCCCAGACCATCGAGGAGTCGGACGCGGAGGCGGTCGACGTCGTCCAGGCGCTCAAGGACGCCGAGGCCGACGTCCTGATCTGCTACCTGCCCGTCGGATCGGAGCACGCGGCGAAGTTCTACGCCCAGTGCGCCATCGACGCGAACGTGGCGTTCGTCAACGCCCTTCCCGTGTTCATCGCCTCCGACCCCGAGTGGGCGGCGAAGTTCGAGGAGGCTGGCGTCCCGATCGTGGGTGACGACATCAAGAGCCAGGTCGGGGCGACCATCACGCACCGCGTGCTCGCCCGTCTGTTCGAGGACCGCGGGGTCATCCTCGACCGGACGTACCAGCTGAACGTCGGCGGCAACATGGACTTCAAGAACATGCTCGAGCGCGAGCGCCTGGAGTCCAAGAAGCTGTCGAAGACGCAGGCGGTCACCTCGAACCTGGAGGAGGGTCCGCTGGCGGGCAAGAAGGAGGACCGCAACGTCCACATCGGCCCGTCGGACTACGTCGCGTGGCTGGACGACCGCAAGTGGGCGTATGTGCGCCTTGAGGGACGCGCCTTCGGCGAGGTGCCCCTGAACCTGGAGTACAAGCTCGAGGTCTGGGACTCGCCCAACTCTGCCGGCATCATCATCGACGCCCTGCGCGCCGCGAAGATCGCCAAGGACCGCGGGGTCGGCGGTCCGATCCTGTCGGCCGCGACGTACTTCATGAAGTCGCCGCCGGTGCAGATGGAGGACACGAAGGGCCGGGCGCAGCTGGAGGCCTTCATCGCCGGTGACATCGAGCGATAGTCCGTAGTGCAGCGAGTTCGCCACCTGTGCGCGAGTTCGCCAGCCCGGGATGGCGAACTCGCCCCGTACTGGCGAACTCGCGGCCAGGAACCAGCCGCCCAGTAGCGTGAGTGCGTGCTGACCGACCTCGCCTCGTTGCTCCGACTGCCTGATTTCCGGCGCCTGTTCAGCGTCCGTATCGCCAGTCAGTGTGCGGACGGCATGTTCCAGATCGGGCTGGCGACGCTGTTCTTCTTCTCCCCCGAGCGGCAGAGCTCCGCCCCCCAGGTGGCGTTGGCCTTCGCCGTGCTGCTGCTGCCCTTCACCATTGTGGGGCCGTGGGCGGGGGTCTTCCTCGACCGTTGGCGTCGCCGTCAGGTGCTGCTGTACGGCAACCTCATCCGCGCCGTTCTGAGCCTGCTCGTCGCGGCGCTGATGCTCGCGACCCCGGCCGGCCAGGGCCTGGGACCGGCCGTCTACGTCCTCGCCCTGCTGAACCTGTCGATCAACAGGTTCCTGCTCTCCGCGCTCTCGGCCGGTCTGCCTCGCGTGGTGGACGGCCCGCTGCTCATCACCGCGAACTCACTCATCCCCACCCTGGGCGCGGTGTCTGCCGGTGTCGGTGCCGCACTCGGCTTCGTCCTGGGGATGGTGCTGCCCGACGGGCGCCTGCAGGACGCTGCCGCCGTCGTGGTGGCCGCCGGGCTGATGACCGTGGCTGGGATGCTGGCGACCCGGCTCGGACGCGACCGGCTTGGACCCGATCGGACGGACGCCGTGCCCGTGGCCACGGCCCTGCGCCACCTGGCGCTGAGCCTGCGCGATGGCGCCCGGTACGTGGTCCGGCGCGCCACGCCGGGCCAGGCCCTGGCCGTGATGTGCGTGGGCCGGTTCCTGTTCGGGGCGATGCTGGTCGCCACCATCCTGATCAGCCGCAACCTGCTGACCGACCAGGCCGACACCGGCGGCGGCCTGCGTGTCTTCGCCACGATCCTGGCCGCGACGGGCGCCGGCTTCGGGGCAGCGATTGTGGCCACCCCGGCCCTCGCGCCACGCCTGGGGGTACACCGCTGGATCGTGATCTGCCTCGCCGTCGGGGCGGTGGCCCAGGCGCTGCTCGTGGTGCACCTCAACATGGCGACCATGCTGGTCAGCGGTGCCGCGCTCGGCCTGTCCTCCCAGGGCGCCAAAATCGCCGTCGACACGATTGTGCAGCGCGACACCGACGACGCCTTCCGGGGCCGGGCCTTCGCGCTGTACGACGTGCTGTACAACGCCGGGCTGGTGGGCGCGGCAGCGCTCGCCGCGGCCACCCTGCCCGACGACGGCTACGCTCCCGTCGTGTTCGCCCTGCTCGCCCTGGCGTACTGCGCTACGGCGTTCGTCTTCGGCCGGTACGGCGCGACGACGCCGCGGGCGGTGCCGGCCGCGTAGCGCGCGCCGCGAGCTCAGCCCTCGCGCTCGGCCCACCAGAGCAGCAGTCGGGAACGGGCCTCGTCCGGCCCGAGGGGGCCGTCCTCCATGCGCAGCTCAAGCAGGAACCGGTAGGCGGCACCGACCTCAGGACCGGGCCCGATGCCGAGGGCGGCCATAATCTCGGTCCCGTCGAGGTCCGGGCGAATCGCAGCGATCTCCTCCTTCTCGGCGAGCTCGGCGATCCGCGCCTCGAGGGAGTCGTAGGCCTGGGACAGCCGCTGGGCCTTGCGCCTGTTGCGCGTCGTGCAGTCCGCCCGGGTGAGGCGGTGCAGCCGCTCGAGCAACGGCCCGGCGTCGGTCACGTACCGGCGCACGGCCGAGTCGGACCACACGCCCTCGCCGTAGCCGTGGAAGCGCAGGTGCAGCTCGATGAGCCGGGCGACCTGCGCAATCGTGTCCTTGTCATAGCGCAGCGCACGCAGCCGCTTGGCGGCGAGCTTCGCACCGACGACCTCGTGGTGGTGAAAGCTCACCCCGCCCCCCGGCTCGAAGCGTCGCGTCGCGGGCTTGCCGCAGTCGTGCAGGAGTGCTGCCAGGCGCAGCACCAGGTCCGGGGCCGGCACCGGCCCGTCCGGGCCGGTCTCGAGGTCGATGGCCTGCTCGAGCACCGTCAGCGAGTGCTCGTAGACGTCCTTGTGCCGGTGGTGCTCATCGATGGTGAGGCGCATGCCGGGCAGCTCGGGCAGGACGTGCTCGGCCAGACCCGTGTCGGTCAAGGCCTCGAGGCCGCGGCGGGGGTGGGCGGACAGCAGCAGCTTGTCGACTTCGGCCCGCACGCGTTCCGCGGAGACGATCGTGATGCGGGCGGCCATCGTCTCGATCGCCGCCCGGGTCCCCGTCTTGATGTCCACGCCGAGCTGGGCGACGAAGCGAGCCGCCCGCATCATTCGCAACGGGTCGTCGTCGAAGGACAGCTCCGGGGCGATCGGGGTGCGCAGCAACCCCTTCGCCAGGTCCGCGAGGCCGTCGTGCGGATCGACGAAGCTCAGGTCGGGCAGCCGCAGCGCCATCGCGTTGATCGTGAAGTCGCGCCGGGACAGGTCTCCCTCCAGCGAGTCCCCGAACGTGACGACGGGCTTGCGCGAGTCCGGGTCGTACTGGTCCGAGCGGTACGTGGTCACCTCGACGACCATCTCGGGCACGCCTCCACGCGCGAAGCGCTTGGCGCCGATGGTGCCGAACTCCTTGCCGATGTCCCAGTGCGCATCGCCCCACCGGGAGAGCAGCTCGAGCGTCCGCTCGGGAGGTGCGGAGGTGGCGAAGTCGAGGTCGTGGCTCGGGCGGCCGAGAAAGGCGTCCCGCACCGGGCCCCCGACGAGGGCGAGCTCGAACCCCGCGTCGGCGAAGATCCGCCCGATCTCCAGCACCGCGGGCGCGAATCCGGCAAGCGAGGCAACGGCCCGGCGCTGCAGGTCGGCGAGGTCACGGTTGTCCGGCAGGGAGGTCACAAGGTCCAAGCCTGCCACGGACCACGAGCGCAGTTGGCCGCAGTTGGCCGCCGCAGTTGGCCGCAGTTGGCCGCAGTTGGCCGTGCCGGCGGTGCCGCTTCGTTACAGTGGCGTCATGAGCATGCCTGCGCCGCGCCCCGGACCGGGCCGCGTTCCGGCCCCTCCGGGAGGCCACGCGCTGCGCATCGACGCCCGTCAGGTTCGCCCCGCACCGACCTCCTCGACCGCGCACCTTCCGGTCGTCGACGAGACGTCGGCCGGCGGGCTCGTCATCCAGGTGTCCGACGGCGTGCACCGTGCGGCGGTGATCGCCCGCCGCAACCGCGCCGGACGCCTCGAGTGGTGCCTGCCCAAGGGACACCTCGAGGGCGAGGAGACGCCCGAGGAGGCGGCGGTGCGCGAGATCGCCGAGGAGACGGGCATCACCGGGGAGGTCCGCCGCGGCCTGGGTACGATCGACTACTGGTTTTCCGGAGACGGCCGGCGCGTGCACAAGGTCGTGCACCACTTCCTGCTGGCGGCGCTCGGCGGTCGCCTCACCGTCGAGGACGATCCCGACGGCGAGGCGGAGGACGTGGCGTGGATTGCGCTCGCGGACCTTCACGAGGTCCTGGCCTACGCCAACGAACGCCGCCTGGCCACCCACGCCATGTCGCTCCTCGCCCGCCGCGGACCCGACCTGCTCGACTCCCCGGACGAGTGATGCACGGTCACGTTCGTCGGCCCTCCTCGTCGGCGACCGCCGGGCTGCGGTGTGCCGCCGTCGCCGCACTGGTCGCGCTCGTCGTGCTGATGACGCTTGCGGCCCCTGCCTCCCCCGCCCGGGCAACGGACACCGCGGAGGACGGCGTCGTGCGCATCGCGGTGACGGGCATGACCCCGACGGCGGTGACGACGCAGGACGAGGTGCGGGTGACCGTCCAGGTCACCAACGCCACCGCCGAACCGCTCGAGGACGCAAGCGTCGGGCTGTCGATTGTGCGCTACCGGCTGGCGTCCATCCAGATCCTCACCAACTGGTACCTGGGCCACGAGACGATCATCCAACCGGCCGAGCTGGCCCGTGTCGCGATCGAGGAGCCCATCCCGGCCGGCGGGACACGGACGGTGACCGTGAGCGTGCCGGGCGACGGGCTCGGTTTGCTCGACTACCCCGAGGCCTCCGGGCCGCGCGGAATCGTCCTCGACGTCACCGACTCCGGACACCGGACGCTCGCCGACGCGAAGTCCTTCCTGCTGTGGTACCCCACTGGCTCGGTGAGCACGCCGACGCGCGTCAGCGTGCTGGTGCCCGTCACAGGCCCGGCGCCCACCCCCGCAGCGCCTGAGTCCTGGGGGGTGGGCCTCGGCGTCGACACGAGCTCGGACGGGCGCCTGACCCACCTGCTCGAGGCGACGTCCGACGCCGACGTCGCCTGGATCGTCGACCCGGCGCTGGTCTCCGCCGCGGCCGACGGCGTGGCGGGCGAAGCAGGGTCCGCATGGGCGCAGGAGCTCCTCGCCACATCGACGGACCGGGAGGTGCTCGCACTGCCTCCGCATGACCCGGACGTCGCAGCACTGGCCCACGCCGACGTCGACCCGCTGCTCACCGACGCCGACGCGAGCCTGGACGCCGCCGCCGGATGGCGCACCGACGTGACCTTGCCGCCCGAGGCGATCGTGGACGAGACGACGCTGTCCGCCGCCGCAGCGGCGGGACGCGGGATCGTCGTCATCCGGGAGGGCCTCGACCCGGTGAACACCACGTCCACGCCCGTCGACGCCGCCACGCTCTCGACGGCCGGGGGGCAGGTGACCGCACTGCTGCCCGACCCGGAGTTGTCCTTGCTGTTCGCCGAGCCCACCTCCGAGGAGGAGGTGGGCTCGGCCTTCGAGGGCACCCAGCTGCTGCTGGCACGGCTGGCGGCGCTCGGCGACCAGAGCTCGAGCGTCCGCTCGCACGTGCTGCTCACCACGGACCGGGACTGGGACCCGGACCCGGAGGCCACCACGCGCGCCCTGGCGGCGCTCCGCGCCGCACCCTTCGTCGAGTTGACACCGCTGTCGACGTTGATCGGCGCCGAACCGGACGCCGTGGAACGCGCGTCCGCGCCCTCCTCGAGCATCGACGACACCGAGCTCGCGCCCGCCCAGCTGCGTGACCTGGCCGCGCGCGCCCGGCAGGTGCAGCACCTCGCCTCCGCCACCGCGGACCCCGAGGCATTCGCGCACGACTTCCTCGACCAGGCAGCGGCCGTCACCTCGGTGGCCTGGCGCGGCTCGGCCGAACGCAACGAGGCCATTGCTGCCGTGCAGCGCAGTGCCGGTGATCTGCTCTCCGCCATCAGCGTGGTCCCGGGCAGCAACGTCAACCTGATCAGCGAGAGTGGCAATCTACCGATTGCGGTGGCCAACGACCTGCCCACCGCGGTCACCGTCGGCGTCCGACTGGTCCCCGACGACCACCGCCTCGGCGTCGAGTCGGTGCCCGACGTCACCATCGCCGCGAGCTCGACGTCCGCCGTCGTGGTCCCCGTCACCGCCATCGGCAGCGGCAACGTCACCGTGCGCGTGGAGATCCTGTCCCCGGACGGCACACTTGTCTCGGCGCCGTCGTCGTTCACCGTCCGGGTCCGCGCGGAGTGGGAGAGCGTCGGGACGGCCGTGCTCGGTGGCGCGCTGGGCCTGCTGTTCATCGCCGGGGTGGTTCGCACCATCCGACGTGGCCGTCGGCCGACTCGGCTGGCTCCCGAGAGCGTCGACGATCCGAGGATCCGATGAGGTCCACTGCGCAGGGCTCCGGCGGGGGGCTCGGGCGCAGCTCGATGGTGATGGCGGCCGGCACGGCCGTCTCCCGCGTACTCGGCTTCGTCCGGAACATCCTCCTGGTCGGGGCGATCGGCGGAACCGGTGTCGCCGCGGACGCGTTCGACGTGGCGAACAAGATCCCGAACATGCTGTTCGCCGTCATCGGGGGCGGCGTCCTGAACGCCATCCTGGTGCCGCAGATCGTCAAGGCCTACCAGCGGCGCAACGGCGACGTCTACGTCAACAAGCTCCTCACCTTCGCCTGCCTGGTGCTGCTCGTCATCACCACGCTGCTCACGGCCTCCTCCGCCCTGCTGGTCGGAGTCATGGCCGGGCCGAACTGGTCCGACGGGCAGCGGGCGCTCGCCATCGCCTTCGCCCTGTGGTGCATTCCCCAGCTGTTCTTCTACGGCCTGTACACACTGCTCGGCCAGCTGCTCAACGCCCGTAAGCAGTTCGGGCCGTTCATGTGGGCCCCCGCGCTGAACAACATCGTCTCGATCGCCGGCTTCGCCCTGTTCATCGCGGTGTTCGGCCACTACGCCGTCGGCGGCCCGGCGGACGATCTGAGCACCTGGACCGGACCTAAGATCGCGCTGCTCGCGGGGACGGCAACGCTCGGAATCGTCAGCCAGGCGCTGATCCTGGTGTGGCCGTTGCTGCGCTCAGGCTTCCGCTTCCGGCTCCTGCTCGACCCGCGCGGGGTGGGGCTGCGGTCCGCGGGAAAGGTGGCCGCCTGGACCCTCGCGTCCGTCGTCATCGACCAGCTGGGCGTGGTCGCCACGACCCGGATCGCCTCCTCCGCCCCCATCGTGGACGGCACCAGCGACCTGACGATTGCGGGCAACGCCGCCTACTCCCAGGCGCTGCTCATCTACCTGCTGCCCCACTCGCTGGTCACCGTGTCGATCGCCACGGCGCTGTTCACCGGCCTCAGCGCCGCAGCCCAGCGCAGCGACCACGCCGAGGTGCGTCGCATCCTCTCCCAGGGCGTACGCACGGTGGGGGTGTTCACCGTCTTCGCCACGGCCCTCATGGCCGTGCTCGCGGTCCCTCTGACCAAGATGTTCGTTCCCACAATCAACGCCGCCGCCGGCCACGCCGTGGCACAGGTGCTGGTGGCCATGTGCCTCGGACTGGTGCCGCTGGGCGTGATGGTCCTGGTCAAGTGGGTGTTCTTCGCCTACGAGGACGGCCGGACCGTCTTCTGGATCCAGATCCCGATGACCGTCGTCCTCGTCTCCGGCTCGCTCGCCGTCATGACCCTGGCGCCGCAGCAGTGGTGGGTCGTGGGCATCGCCGGCTCCATGGCGGCGTCCAACGCCGTGGCCGTCGCCTTGCGCGTGGGTGCGCTGCGACGCATCCTCGGCGGCCTTGACGGCGCACGGATCGTGCGCCTGCACGTCCGCGCGGGTTTTGGCGCACTGGTCAGCGCGGCGGTGGGCTGGGGCGTGCTTCGCCTGTTCGGGGACCTCTACGGGCTGTCCTGGGGCCGCTCGACGCTGATCTGCCTCGTCGTCACCGCCGTCATGACGGTCGTCTACGTCGCCCTGCTGCACCTGTTCCACGTTCGTGAGCTGACGGCGCTCGCCGCCCCCTTGCACCGAATCCTCCGCCGCCGCCGGTGAGCCCGCGCCGCCGTGTCCGCCCGCACCCGTAGGATGTCAAGGACCAGTTCACCAGGCCGCCATCGGCAAGAAGGAGCACCGTGGAAGCCATGACGACGGGCGCGCTGCTCGCCGATCGCTATCGGCTGACCCGGCGGATGGAGAGCGACCTGGTCGACGTCGAGGCCTGGCACGCCCAGGACCAGATCCTCGAACGTCCCGTGCGGGTTGCGCTGCTCTCCGGCCCCCGGGCAGCCGCCGCCCTCGATGAGGCACGGCGTGCGGCGCTCGTCGTCGACCGCCGGCTGGTGCGGGTGCTGGACGTCGGCACGAGCGACACGCACCGCTTCGTGGTCACCGAGGACTTCTCCGGGTCCAGCCTGGCCACGCTCGTCTCCGCCCACGCGCTGCCTGCGGACCAGGCCCGGGCCGTCGTCGGGGAAGCCGCCGCGGCCATCGAGACGGCCCGCACCCGCGGCCTGCACCACCTCGTGCTGCGCCCGAACGCACTGCGGGTCACCGACGGCAAGGTGGTCGTGACCGGCCTCGGAGTCGACGGCGCACTGCAGGGGCTTGCGCGCAGCGACGCGCTGTCCGAGTCGCGCTCGGACGCCGTCGGGCTCGTGGGTCTGCTGTTCTACGCCCTGACCGGGCAGTGGCCCGGCCAGCGGCTTGCGGACCTGCGCCTGCGACCCGAGCTGGCGCCCACCACCACGGACCGGATCGACCCCCGCAACATCATCCCCGACGTCCCCGAGGACCTGGCGCAGCTGTGCATCGACACGCTCAGCACCGATCGGACGGCCGGGCCCCGTACCGCCGGCGACGTCGTCGCGGCACTCACCCCCTGGGGCGCTGTCACCGCGACGCCACCTCCGGTGTTCTCCGCGGTGCACGGCGTGGCGCCGACGCCGGCAGCCGCGGACCACGCGCCGCGCCGCGTCGTGCGGCAGTCCTTCCGCACGGGTGCCGCCTCGGCTCCGTCCCCCGAGGGCACACCGCCCCCCGCCGTGCCGAACCGTCGCGTACAGCGCACCAGCGTCCTGTCTGCCGGCGCCGGAGGGGCTGACGCCGCCGGCGTCGCAACCCTCGCTGAGGGAGCGAGGCCTGCCGAGTCCGCCGGCGAGCCACGCCTGCCCGCGGGACCAGCGATGAGCTTCGACGAGCTCATCGCCACCCCGCAGGAGTACCGACGCTTCCGCTTCGATCCGACGGCGTTCACCCTGGTGCTGGTCCTCGTCGCCGTCCTGGTCGGTGTGTTCCTCGCGTTCCGCAACGTCAGCGACGGGCTGACCAGCCCCTTCGCCGACCAGAACACCGAACGTCCCGTCCCGACGGATCCGACCGATGACGGTGCGGCAGTGGATCCCGAGCCCGAGACAAGCCCGGCGGCCACCGAGGAGGCCGCCGCGCGGCCGGTCATCGTCTCAGGCCGCCAGCTCGACCCGCAGGGCGACGGGAACGAGCACCCTGAGGCGGTCGATCGCGCCATCGACGCCGACCCGGCCTCGTTCTGGTTCACCCGGACATACAACTCGCCCACCTTTGCGGGGATGTCGCGCACAGGCATCGGCTACGCCGTGGAGCTCGAGGAGCCGGCCCTGGTGTCCACCATCTACCTCAGCACCAACAACACCGGTGGCCGTGTCGAGGTGCGCGCAGTCAACCCCGACGATCCGACCCAGGGCGAGCCGCTCGCGGTTGCGGAGTTCGCGCCGGAGATGACGATCACCCTCGACGAGCCCGTGGAGACCCAGTCCATCGTGCTGTGGTTCCCCGAGCTTCCGCAGACCTCCGACGGCAGCAACCGGGTGGAGCTGCGGGACGTGTCCATCACCTGACCGGCCCGGGAACACGGCGCGCACCGCCCGTGTTGACGAGTTGCCTGCTGTTCGCACCTTGAGGAGATCTTTCGTGAGCACCCCGTCCGACACACACCCCGTGCGCAACATCGTGATCGTCGGCTCCGGCCCGGCCGGGTACACCGCGGCGATCTACGCCGCGCGAGCCGGCCTGGAACCGCTGGTGCTCGCGGGCTCGGTGACCGCCGGCGGAGCGCTGATGAACACCACCGAGGTCGAGAACTTCCCCGGCTTTCCCGACGGCATCATGGGCCCCGAGCTCATGGACCACATGCGTGCGCAGGCGGAACGATTCGGCGCGCAGGTCGAGTGGGCGGATGCCGAGTCCCTGGACCTGACCGGCCCCGAGAAGGTCGTCACGACCGCGGAGGGCGACGTCTATCGCGCCCACGCCGTCATCCTCGCGACCGGATCCGCCTACCGCGAGCTCGGGCTCGAGGACGAGAAGAGGCTCTCGGGGCGCGGGGTGTCCTGGTGCGCGACCTGCGACGGCTTCTTCTTCAAGGGCCAGCACATCGCCGTCGTCGGAGGCGGGGACTCCGCGGTGGAGGAAGCAACTTTTCTGACACGCTTCGCCGATCGTGTCACGATCGTGCACCGCCGTGACGCGCTGCGCGCCTCGAAGATCATGGCCGACCGCGCCGCCGCTGATCCCAAGATCTCGTTCGCCTGGAACAGCGAGGTTGTGGCGGTGAACGGCGAGTCCCGGGTCACGTCGCTGGGACTTCGCGACACAACCACGGGCCTTGAGCGCGAGCTGGACGCGACGGCGCTCTTTGTCGCCATCGGCCACGTGCCGCGTACGGAGCTGCTGGTGGGACAGGTCGACCTGGACGAGAACGGGTACATCGTCGTCGAGGGGCGCAGCACGCGCACCAACGTCGAGGGAGTCTTCGCCTGCGGCGACGCAGTCGACCACACCTACCGCCAGGCGATTACCGCAGCGGGCTCCGGCTGCGCCGCGGCGCTGGACGCCCAACACTTCCTCACCGACCTCGCCGATCGCGCCGGCCTGGAGGCCGTGGCCGGGGACACTCTGGAACCCGATCCGGAGAACCTGCCCCTGGCGCTCGACGAGCTGCTGTGAGCACCGTCGCCGTCTCGGACGCCACCTTCCGTACGACGGTGGCGGCTGCGCCACTGCCCGTGCTGCTCGATTTCTGGGCGCCATGGTGCAGCCCGTGCCGTCAGCTCGCGCCGGTGCTCGAGGAGATCTCCGAGATGTTCGCCGGTCGACTCACCGTCGCCACACTGAACACGGATGAGAACCCGCAGGTCACAGCGGTGTACGGCGTCGTCTCGATTCCGACCCTCGCGCTGTTCCGGCGCGGCGAGCTCATCCGGACGATCGCCGGGCCACGGCCCAAACCCGAGCTCGTGCGCCAGATCGAGGAGCTGCTCGCCTCGGCGTGATCAGTGCCCGGCAGGGCGGAACAGCCCTTGTTCGCCCGGAACCATCACCTCAAGGATGCGGTTCAGATCGTCAACTGAGCCGAACTCGACGGTCATTCGACCCTTCGACTTGCCCAGACTGACCTTCACCCGGGTCTCGAATCGATCTGAGAGCCTGCTCGCCAGATCGTCCACGGCTGCGCTTCGGCCGCCTGCCCGCGGGGCACGCCGGGGCGTGGCAGCCGCCCCCTCGCCGCCCAGCGCCACGATCTCCTCGGTGGCACGCACGCTCAGGCCCTCGGCGACGATGCGCTGGGCGAGCCGCTCCATGGCCGCCGCGTCGGCAAGCCCCAGCAGGGCACGCGCATGGCCCGCGCTGAGCACACCGGCCGCCACGCGCCGTTGGACAAGCGCCGGAAGGCGCAGCAGGCGCAGGGTGTTCGAGATCTGGGGACGGCTCCGGGCGATCCGGGTGGCGAGCTCCTCGTGCGTGCACCCGAAGTCGTCGAGAAGCTGCTGGTACGCGGCTGCCTCCTCAAGGGGGTTGAGCTGCGCACGGTGGAGGTTCTCCAGCAGCGCATCGCGCAGCAGGTCGTCGTCCTCGGTGTCCCGGACGATGGCCGGCACGGTCGGTGCCCCAGCGCGCTGGCTCGCGCGCCACCGGCGCTCGCCCATGATGAGCTCGAACCCGGATCCGTCCGGCGCCGGACGTACCACGATCGGCTGAAGCACCCCGATCTCGCGGATCGACTCGGCCAGCTCCCTGAGCTCGTCATCGTCGAAGACGGTGCGTGGCTGGCGCGGGTTGGGCCGGATCTCCGCAACCGGGATCTCCGCGAACCGGGCGCCGGGGACCGGAACCAGAGTGGCGTCCGCGGTGCGCTGCTCCGGGGTCGCGGGACTTGCTGCCGAGGGGGCCACCGACTCGGCAGAAGGCGTCGCCGCGGACCGGCGCCCCCCAGGGAAGAAGACGTCCACGGGACGCTCCGCGTCCGAGCTCGTCGGAATCAGCGCTCCGAGCCCACGTCCGAGCCCACGCCGCTTCTCGCTCATACCATCTCCTCGGTGGTGTGCCCGGGCCCCAGCAGAGCCCGTTCGGTGACTTCTTGCGCCGCAGCAAGGTAGGCCAGCGCTCCGGTCGAGTTCGGGTCATACGTCAGCACCGTCTGGCCGTGGCTCGGGGCCTCCGACACGCGCACCGAGCGGGGGATCGTGGTCCGCAAGGTCTGGTCGGGGAAGTGTTCGCGCACCTCGGCGGCCACCTGCTGCGCCAGGTTGGTGCGGGCGTCGTACATCGTGAGCAGAATCGTCGAGACGTGCAGGCCGGCGTTCAGATGTGCCTGAATCATGCCGATGGACTTCAGCAGCTGGCTCAGGCCCTCGAGCGCGTAGTACTCGCACTGGATCGGGATCAGCACCTCGCGGCCGGCCACAAAGGCATTGACGGTCAGAAGTCCGAGGCTCGGCGGGCAGTCGACCAGCACATAGTCAATGCGTTCCTCGCCGCGCGCCACACGCTCCTCGAGGTAGGTGTCCAGGGCCCGCCGCAGCCGTGTTTCACGTGAAACAAGGGAGACGAGCTCGATTTCGGCGCCGGACAGATCGATGGTTGCGGGAACTCCCCACAGCCCGGCAACTGTGGTGCACGCCTGCACCGTCGCACCGAGGGGCTGGTCGTCAACCAGCACGTCGTAGATGGACGGAGTGCCGGCACGGTGTTCGAGCCCCAGTGCCGTGGAGGCATTGCCCTGCGGGTCCGAGTCGATCACCAGAACGTTGAGCCCGGACTGGGCCAGCCCGGCGGCGATGTTGACCGTCGTCGTGGTCTTGCCCACCCCGCCCTTCTGGTTGGCGACGGTGACCACGCGAGTCTGCGCCGGGCGGGCGAAACGCCGCCCCCGAAGAGAGATCCTCCGGCGAGCGTCCTCAGCGAGCTGCACGGCGAGGGGAGTGTCCTCGCCGACCTGCGGCAGCGCGGCAATCAGCTGGGAGCGCCGCTCGTCGTCCTGGGAAGCCACCCGATCAGGTCCCTTCTACGTCGTGACACTCGGATTCTCGCAGCCTGTGGCCGCCGGATCAGCTGTGGCGCCCTCTCACTTCAGGCGCGCTCTCGTCTCTGGCGCCGTCACCGACGGCGCGCTCGTCGGGCGCTGCTGCCCACGGCGATACGACCCTACCGTGCCGCGCCCTTCCGGAAGGCGCGCACCACCGTGGTGGGCTCAACCTGCGGAACCGTCGGCGCCTGCAGAATCTCGACACCCGGCGCGGCGTAGCGCCGCAGCACCTTGGTCGCGGCCTCGACCTCCGCGGCTGCGCTCCGTCCCTTGAGCGCAACCAGCACCCCTCCGGGTCGCAGCAGCGGAAAGGCCCACCGACCCAGCCGATCGAGCGGAGCCACGGCCCGGGCCGTGACCGCATCGACCTCGAAGGCGTCGTGAAACTCCTCTGCCCGTCCGCGGCGCACCTCGACATTCGCCAGGTCGAGGCGATCAGCCACCTCGGTCAGCCAGGTACACCGACGTTCCATCGGCTCGATCAGAATGATCTGGGCGTCCGGTCGCATCGCCGCGACCACGACTCCGGGCAGCCCGGCTCCGGAGCCGAGGTCGACGATGGTCTGTGCCCCGGTCAGGAACGGAACCACGGCGGCGGAGTTGAGGAGGTGTCGCGACCAGAGCCGGTCGAGCTCACGCGGTCCGACGAGTCCGCGCACCTCACCCTCGGCGCGAAGCAGATCATGGAAGCCGACGATGGTGGGAAGGCTCGAGCCGAAGAGCGCAGCGACCTCCGGTTGATCTGGCCCCGGTTCGTCCCACGTCTCCGTTTCACGTGAAACAGCGGCGGCGTTCGCAGGGTCTGGAGACGGTGTTTCACG
This sequence comes from Cellulomonadaceae bacterium, assembly GCA_052086865.1. GTDB lineage: Bacteria > Actinomycetota > Actinomycetes > Actinomycetales > Cellulomonadaceae > Flavimobilis. Next base: position 3,639 of record JBQGOU010000022.1, on the reverse strand, counting down.
TGAAACGCCGTCAGGACCAGGACCACTGTGCTCGCTCATCGTTCCTCGCCTTCGACTCTGCTCATACGGACGGGTGCCCCGGCCGCGGGACCTCTCGCGCGGGTTGCTCTAGTCCGCGGGGCGGATCTGGATGTAGCGAGCAGGATCCACGCCCTGCGAGTCGCTCCGCAGGCCCGCGGCGGTCACCACGTCGTGCACCACCTTGCGTTCAAAGGCGTTCATCGGCTCGAGCGACTGCGGCTCTCCGTTGGTCCGCACCTGCGCGATCACGGTCTCGGCAAGCGCCGTCAGCTCGGCGCGACGCCTTGCCCGGAACCCGGCAATGTCGAGCATCAGACGACTACGCTCATCCGTGCGCGCCTGCACCGCAAGGCGCGTCAGCTCCTGCAGGGCATCGAGGACCTCACCGTCGGCGCCGACGATGCGCTGCAGCGAGGCGGGGTCCTCGGCCACGATCTCGACCGTCGCGCGGCCATGCTCGATGTCCATGTCGATCTCACCATCGAGATCGGCGATGTCGAGGAGCTCCTCGAGGTAGTCGGCGGCGATCTCGCCCTCCTCCTCAAGACGGGCGTCGACGTCGACGGGCTCGACGTCGTGCTCGGTCGGACTGCTCACGGGATTCTCCAGAGTTCGATCGGACGGTAGGGACATGATGTCACTTCCGCTTCTTCTTCCGCTTCTTGGACTTGGGCTGCTGACGCTGCCCGGGCGGCGTGGAACCGTTCTGGTCCTCGGCCGTCATCGTGTCGCCCTCGGCCGTCGGGGAGTCCGGGCGACCCTTCGCCGCCGCCTTCTCCTGACGCTTTGCCTCAAGACGCTTGGCCGCCTCCGACCCGGGGGTGGGTAGGCGCCGGATGGTGTAGAACTGCTGACCCATCGTCCAGAGGTTCGAGACGGTCCAGTACACCAGCACACCGATCGGGAAGTTCACGCCGGAGACGGCGAAGACGATCGGCAAGATGTACATCATGTTCTTCTGCATGGCCGCTGTTGGGCCCTCGAGGGCCGCCGGCGGCATGTTCTTCATGGTCAGCTGGCGCTGGGTGAAGAACTGCGTCGCGGACATCGCGAGAATCAAGATCGCCGTGATGATCTTCACCGATGTGACATCCGAGTTCATAAACGTCTCGGACAGGGGCGCACCGAAGAACCGAGCTTCCAGGATGTGCTCGGCCACCGCCTGGTCGATCGGTCCCAGCGGGGCGTGCGCACCGCTCGCCAGCTGCGGGATGCCGTTGAGTACCCGGAAGAGCGCGAAGAAGATCGGCATCTGCAACAGCAGCGGCATACAGGAGGAGAACGGAGTGGTCTTGTGCTCCTTGTAGAGCGCCTGCATCTCACGCGCCATGGCCTCGCGTGAGGCGGGATCCTTGCGGTTCGCGTACTTGGCCTGGAGCTTCTTCATGTCCGGCGCAAGCAGCTGCATCCCGCGTGAAGCGCGGATCTGCTTGAAGAACAGCGGAATCAGAAGAGTACGGATAACGAGGGTCAGTCCGACGATGGACAGCACCCAGGTCAGGCCATCCTGGTCGGGCATCCCGAGGAAGGTCAGCAGCTCGTGGAACAGGTACATGATCCACGCCACTGCCCACTGGATCGGCAGGAGGATGTCGGCGAGCGAATTCATGTCAGGCGTGCTCCCTTGAACTCGGGACGGTGGCGGTGGCCGAGGTCACCGATGAGGCGTGGACGACGTGCTCGGAATCGGTGGGGGCGTGAGGTTCCTCGCCGGGAACGTCGTCGACGCCACCCAGGCTCCACGGGTTGCAGCGCAGCAGGCGCCACGCGGCAAGCCCCGAACCCCGCAGGACGCCGTGCCGGCGGATGGCTCGGACGGCGTACTCCGAGCAGCTCGGGTAGTACCGGCACGTCGGCCCGGTCATCGGCGACAGCACCAGCTGGTACACCCGGAGCACGCCGATCAGGAAGCGCTGGGGAAGCGCTGTCAGAAGGTGTGTCGTGTTCGAGCTCATCGCTGGCCCGCCCGCCGGTGCGTGGCGCGCATCAGACACGAGTCAAGATCCGTGGTGAGCGTCGCATAGCTGGCGTGGGCCGCCGGCGCCAGCGCCCGCACCACCGCACGAGATCCCGCGGGGAGCTCGCCGATCCGGCTGCTCATGGCGCCGCGCAGGCGCCGCTTGACGGTGTTGCGCACGACGGCGTTGCCAATCGCCTTGGATACGACGAAACCGACCATCGTGGGTTCTCGTCGCCCCTGCGGGGCGACGAGATGCACCACCATGGTCGATCGTCCGGCGCGCACACCATGTCGGACGGTGCTGGTGAAGTCGTCCGACCGGCGCAACCGGTGCGCCGCTGGCAGCACCGTCAGGCAGAGAGCTCGGTGCGACCCTTGCGGCGGCGGGCAGCGAGAATCGCGCGGCCGGCGCGCGTGCGCATCCGCAGACGGAAGCCGTGGGTCTTGGCCCGACGCCGGTTGTTCGGCTGGAAGGTCCGCTTGCTCACGAGTGACTCCAAGAACGTTAGAAAGGACGCCCCGCGTGGTGACCACGCGGCGGACGAGGTGTCCGTGTCGAGGCGTGCAGAAGCACGGCCGATCGGCTGTCCGACGTTACGCGCCAACCACGGCATCGGTCAAACCCGACAGCAGCCCGGGGTGCGAGTCTGCCGCATTGATCCGTGGCCCACCACGCGACACGCACCACGGTTGCACCAGACGATCCACAGGACCTCGGATCCGGGTTCCTGCGCCTGAGCGGACTCACCACACCCCCTGTTCCACATCTACCCACAGGCTGTGGACAAAGATGTGGACCAACTGCGATCGTGACAGACTCAGCACGGCTCAACCCGCTCCGACCGAGGGATCTCCACCATGTCCAGCAAGGACGAGAACGTCGCCGCAGTCTGGGCGAGCGCCCTCTCGGAGCTCGAGGCGAGCCCGGACATGACCCCGCGACAGCTGGCGTTCATCCGCCTCGCCAAACCCCTCGGGATGATCGACGACACGGTCATCCTTGCCGTGGGCAACGACTGGACCCGGGACTACCTCGAGTCCCGGATGCGCACCGAGCTGACCGGTGCGCTCAGCTCTGCGGCGGGACGCGACGTCCGCCCTGCCATCACCGTCGATCCCGAGCTGGACGTCACCACCCTCGAGGCCGTGGCACGGCCGGAGGCCGTCACACCCGAGCCGACCGAACGCCCGGCCCCGACACCTCCCACCAAGGGCCAGCGACGCAACACCGAGACCCGAGGGTTCGAACCAAGCACCCTCAACGCGAACTACATCTTCGAGAAGTTCGTCATCGGCGCATCCAACCGCTTTGCCCATGCCGCCGCGGTGGCCGTGGCCGAGGCACCCGCCAAGGCGTACAACCCGTTGTTCATCTATGGCGGCTCAGGACTCGGCAAAACGCATCTGCTGCACGCCATCGGACACTACGCCCGCAGCCTCTATCCCCACGTCCGGGTCCGCTACGTCAACTCCGAGGAGTTCACGAACGACTTCATCAACTCAATCGGTGAGGGCAAGGCGGGCACGTTCCAGCGCCGCTACCGCGAGGTGGACGTGCTGCTCATCGATGACATCCAGTTCCTCCAGGGCAAGGAGCAGACGATGGAGGAGTTCTTCCACACCTTCAACGCCCTGCACAACGCCAACAAGCAGGTCGT
>JBQGOU010000021.1:12754-18168 GCA_052086865.1 Cellulomonadaceae bacterium | reverse complement strand
CGGGCTGGACCTAGTGGGTGTTCCGAAAGCGCATCTCGACCGACCAGATCCCCGACCCAATCGGCCTGACCCTGCGCATGGCTATGGAGACTATCAGCTCCATGTCCGGCCCGCAGGATGCCGGACATGACTCCGCACCCGGCCGTGGTGGGGCAGACTCGACCCCGTGAAGCCGCTCGACCCCCGTCTCCTACGCCATGCCCGAGCCGCCCGCGGCTACGTGCTGCTGACCACGGCGACGGGGGTTGTCACCGCGGCGCTCGTCGTCGCCCAGGCGCTGCTGATCGCTTCGATCGCCGCCCCGGCGGTGACCTCGGCCCGCCCCCTGGGCCAGGCCATGGGCCTGGTCTGGACGCTGGCCGCCGTCGTCGCGGCGCGGGCGCTCGTGGTCGGGGTGCAGGAGCGCTACGCCCACCGGGCGGCCACCCGCGTCGTCGCGGACCTGCGCCGCCAGGTGGTCGAGCACGCCGTGGCGCTCGGCCCGCGCTGGCTGGCCGCCGGACGCGGCCCGCGCACGGTCACACTCGTCACGCGCGGCCTGGACGACCTTGAGCCGTACTTCGTGCGCTACCTGCCTCAGCTGCTGCTCGCGGCCACCCTGACCCCCGCCACGCTCGTGGTGATCGGCGTACTCGACTGGGTCTCGGGCATCGTCGTCCTCGTGACGATTCCGCTCGTGCCGCTGTTCATGATCCTCATCGGCCAGCTGACCAAGGGCGTCTCGGAACGGCGGTTGGTCACGATGGAGCGGTTGGGCTCGCAGGTCCTCGACCTGATCGCGGGCATCCCCACCTTGCAGGCCTTCGGCCGCCAGGTCGGCCCCGGCGCCCGCGTGCGCGCCCTCGGCGATGCGCACCGTCGCACGACCATGGGCACGCTGCGGGTCGCGTTCCTGTCCGGCATGGTGCTCGAGCTGCTGACGACGTTGTCCGTCGCCGTCGTCGCCGTCGGCATCGGGTTGCGCATGGTCTACGGCGAGCTGGACCTGGTCACCGGGCTCGCGGTGCTGATCCTCGCCCCCGAGGTGTACTGGCCGTTGCGCCAGGTCGGCCTGCACTTCCACGCCTCCACGAACGGCATCGCCGCCGCGCAGAGCGCCTTCGAGGTGCTGCAGACCCCGGCCCCTGCGACCGGTGCCCTGCCTGCCCCGCAGTGGGAGAAGGGCAGCGCCCTCGTCCTGGACGACGTCAGCGTGCGCGCCCCCGGCCGCGACCTGCTGGCGCCCGCCCACCTGTCCGGCCGGATCCGCGCCGGCCGCGTCACCGCGCTGACCGGGCCCAACGGCGCCGGGAAGTCGACCACCGCCCTCGTGCTGCTCGCCCTGCTGCGCCCCGACCGGGGCGCCGTGCACCTGCGCACCGGCACGGCCGAGGTGGACCTCGCCGACGTCGACCCGGCGACCTGGCAGGCCCAGGTGGCCTGGGTTCCTCAGCGCACCCGCCTGGCCCCGGGCACGCTCGCCTCGGCGGTTCTGGCCGGTCGGCCGGCCGGCGACGAGGCCCTGAGCACGGCCGCCGCCCTGACGGGTCTGGACACCGTGGCCGCAACCCTCCCCCGCGGATGGGACACGCCCGTGGGCCAGGGGGGCTACGGTCTCAGCCTCGGCCAGCGCCAGCGCGTGGCCCTGACCGCTGCGCTGCTCTCGGACCGGCCGCTGGTGCTGCTGGACGAGCCCACCGCGCACCTCGACGCGGTCTCCGAGCAGCAGATCCTCGACGCGGTCGCGGCGCTGCGCGCCCAGGGCCGCACGGTGGTCATCGTCGCGCACCGCCCCGGACTCGTGGCCGTCGCCGACGACGTCCTGGCCGTGCGCGCGCAGGGCCTGCCCCCCGAGGCCGAGCGTGCCGTGGTGGCGGAGGGCGCCGCCGTGGCGGAGGGCGCGGCATGATCCGGCGGTGGCGCGAGGATCCGCTGTGGCGCGCGGTCGCGCACCTGCACGTCTCCCCACGGCGTGTCGCCAGGGCGATCGCCCTCGGGGTGGCGACGCTCGGCAGCGCCCTGGCCCTGGCCGCCGTCTCGGCGTGGCTGATCGCGCGCGCCTCGCAGATGCCGCCCGTCCTGACGCTGTCCGTGGCGGTGGTCTCGGTGCGCGCCTTCGGTATCTCCCGCGGAGTGTTCCGCTACCTCGAGCGCCTCGCCTCGCACGATGTGGCGCTACGCGGGATGGCCGCGCTGCGCACCGACATGTACACCACCCTGGCCGCCGGCCCGACGTCGGCCGTGGCCCCGCTGCGCCGCGGCGAGCTGCTGGCCCGGGTCGGCCAGGACGTCGACGACGTCGGCGACGTCGTGGTCCGCGCCATCGTCCCCGCGGGCGTCGCGGCCGTGCTGGGCGTGGGCGCCTCGGTGCTCGTCGGGGTCTTCCTGCCTGCCGCGGGCGTGGTGCTGGCCCTGTGCCTGCTCGTGGCGGGCGTCCTCGCCCCGTGGCTGACGGCACGCGCGACGCGGGAGACCGAGGCCCGCTCCGCACAGGCCCGCGACGAGGTGGCGGCCACGGCACTGACGATCCTCGAGGACGCCCCTCAGATCGTCGTCGCCGGGGAGCTCGGAGAGCAGCTCGACCGGTTGCAGGACGCCGACGCGCAGCTGACGCGGGCCACGGACGACGGCGCGCGTCCGCTGGCCCTGGCGGCGGCGATCAGCAACGCCGCCGTCGGCGTCGCCGTGCTCGCCGCGATCGTGCTGGGCGTTCCCGCGGTGGGCGCCGGGAGGCTCGACCCGGTGGAGCTGGCCGTCGTCGTGCTCACCCCGCTCGCCGCCTTCGAGGCGAGCATGGTGCTGCCCGCCGCCGCCGTCCAGATGCACCGCTCGCGCCAGGCCGCGCAGCGCATCATGGCGCTGCTCGACGCCGCCGCGCCGCCGGACGCGGACGACTCCGCTTCCTCCGCTTCCGCTTCCTCCACGACCTCCGCTGACTCCGCTTCTTTCGCGGGTGCGAACGAGACTGTGTCGTCGGCCTCGCCGGCAGGGACCCTGCTGCGCGCCCGTGCACTCCTCTGCGGCTGGCCGGGGAACCCTCCTGTGCTCGATGGCCTCGACCTGGAGCTGGCCCCGGGGCGGCTCGTGGCGTTGGTGGGTCCGAGTGGCATCGGCAAGACGACAGCGCTGCTCACGCTCGCCGGCCTGGTGCCGCCGCGCGGTGGCACTCTGGAGTCACAGGGCAGCAGGGTGCTCACCGCAGAGGACGCCCATCTGTTCGACACGTCCGTCCTGGAGAACCTGCGGGTGGCCCGGGGGGACGTGAATGCGCAAGAGGCGTGCGCTGCGCTCGAAACCGTGGGCCTGGGCCCCTGGCTGACCCAGTTGCCCGATGGCCTGGACACCGTGCTTGGTGCGGATGGTGCGACGGTCTCCGGTGGCGAGCGCCGTCGGCTGCTGCTCGCCCGCGCGCTGCTGAACCGCGCACCGCTGATGCTGGTGGACGAGCCAGCCGAGCACCTTGACCCACAAGGCGCGGACGCCTTCTTCGCCGACGTTCTCACACGCGCCGTCCAGGCAGGTCGGGGGGTCCTGGTCGCCACGCACCGCCTGTCGGGCCTGGGCGCGGCGGACGAGGTGATCGTGCTGCGGCCCGCCACGGTTCCCGGCGCGCCCGCCGTCGTCGGCGCACGGGGAACCCACGAGTACCTGCTGGAGCACGAGGCCCCGTACCGTACTGCCTGGGAGCGCGAACAGCTCGTGGCCGACCAGGAGGGGACCCGATGACGACGCCGACGGACGGGGCGGGCAGGTCCGGGCTCGGCGACGAGGTGCTCGATGCCGTGCTCTCCCTGGCAGCCGACCTCGACCTGACAGCACTGCTGCGCAACTTCGTCGAGGCGTGCGCCACCCTGACCGGCGCTCCCTACGCCGCGATCAACGTGTTCGACAAGCGCGGGCACTCGACCACCTTCGTCCAGACCGGCATCGACGAGCGCACGGTGGCTGCGCTCGGTCACCCGCCGCGCAACCGGGGCGTCCTGCGGGAGATCCCCGAGCACGGCACGCTGCGCCTGGCCGATCTGACCCGAGACCCGCACTTCCAGGGCTTCCCTCCGGGGCATCCCCCGATGCACGAGTTCCTGGGCACCACGATCCGGGTCGGGGACCACATCTTCGGCTATCTGTACCTGGCGGAGAAGACCGGGGGCTTCGACGACGACGACGAGCGGGTGGTGACGGCGCTTGCGGCCGCGGCCGGTGTCGCGATCCAGAATGCGCAGCTCTACGACCTCGCCTCACGCCGCGAGCGCTGGCTGCGGGCGGGCCAGGAGCTGACGACGCTGCTGCTGTCGGGCGAGCACGACGAGGAGGAGGTGCTCGCCGAGATCGCGTCCACCTCGCGCTACATCGCCAACGCCGACACCGCAGGGCTCGTTCTGCCCGGTGTGGGCGGGCGGCTGTTCTTCGAGATCGCCGACGGCTGGTCCGCCGACAACCTCATGGGCGTGGAGGTGCCGCACGACGGCATTGCCGGGACGGCGCTGCGCTCGGGCTGGGGGACACTGATCGACCTGGCTACGGCGCCCGGCATCCGGGTGGAGGAGCTGCGCCGCTTCGGCGCGGCCCTGTACGCCCCGATGGGCACCACGGACCGGCCCGTGGGGGTGCTCGTGCTGCTGCGCCAGATCGGCAAGCCCCCCTTCGACGAAACCGATCTGGCTACCGCGGAGTCCTTCGCCGGACAGGCCGCGATCGCGATGATGCTCTCCGCCGCGCGCCATGCCGAGGCCGAGGCCGAGCTGACCGGTGAACGGGACCGCATCGCCCGCGATCTGCACGATCTGGCGATCCAGCAGCTGTTCGCCACCGGCATGCAGCTCGAGACCATACGGCGCCGGGCCGCACGCGGGGTGGACCCCGGCGAGCTCGTGCATGTCGTCGAAGATGCCCTGGACAACGTCGACTCCACGGTCCGCCAGATACGGGCGATCGTGCACGCCTTGCGCGACCCCGACGCCGCAACGGGCCTCGTGGAGCGCCTGCGGCGCGAGGCCTCCTTGGCCCGCACCGGCCTGAGCTTCGCCCCATCGATGGTCATCACGATTGACGGTCACCTGATGGGCTCGGAGCTCGAGGCCGGCGAGATCTCCTCCGACGAGAGCCTCGTGGACGACTTCGTGAACCCGCCGCTGTCCGACGACGTCGTCGCCGTGGTCCGTGAGGGCCTCGCCAACGCCGCCCGGCACGCGCACGCCGCCTCGGTCAGCGTCCGCGTCGAGGTCATCACGGTGCGTGCGGATGCTCTGCCCGGGGTCGTGGCCCCTGGTGAGGTGAGCATCGAGGTCGTCGATGACGGAGTCGGGCTCGATAGCGTCTCCGGCCGTCGCTCGGGCACGGGCAACCTCGCCTCACGGGCGCGCCAGCATGGCGGGTCCTTCACCTTGGAGCCCAATCCGGAGGGCCAGGGCACCGTCATGCGCTGGAGCGCCCCG
>JBQGOU010000021.1:12080-12744 GCA_052086865.1 Cellulomonadaceae bacterium | reverse complement strand
CTCGTAAACACCCCCCCTCCGCCCCCCCCACCCCCGGACCCCCTCCGCGCGCGTCCGTCTTTGAGTCGCTCACCGACTATTTGCGGTCGGCGCGGCGCGGCTTGTGTTCGCCCCGACGGCGTCGCTGTGCCGAGGCGGTCTATCCACAGGCGCGGTCGCGCGGCGCGGCACTGTCCGGTGTCGGCTGGGATTCTCGAGACGTCAGGCGCAGGATCTGGAGGCGACCGGAGGGGGTCACGATGCCGACGGCCACGTTCGACGCGTCCCGGTTCATCGTGCGGGCACGCCGCCGCGCCGACCTGAGTCAGCGCGAGCTGGCGAGCGAGCTCGAGGTGTCGCAGAGCGCCGTCGCCCGGATGGAGCAGAACCTCCGCATGGTCCGGGTACATGACCTGTCTCGCATCCTCGAGCTGGCCGGTCTCCGCCTCGCGGTGCTCGACCAGAACGGCGCCGAGGTCCGTCCCGTACCCTCCGACGCCGTTCGGGACAACGCCCGACGACGCTTTCCCGCGCACCTGGACGTCCTCCCGCCGGACCAGGTGCCGAAGCACCGGCTGTTCTTCCCCCGGTATGACCGCCTCCCCGCGACGGCGTGGTTTCACCATCGGCCGATGCGCGACGAGCTGCGCCGCGCAACGCCGACGTCACCACTGCCCGACCATCC
>JBQGOU010000021.1:0-12070 GCA_052086865.1 Cellulomonadaceae bacterium | reverse complement strand
CCGACGGAGGGCGAGCTCGCACACCGCCGCCAGCTGCTGCTGACCTCCCGGCTCCGCGTGCGGCCGCGGGGCCCGGTCCACGCTGAGGGGCAGGGGCCGGTCAACGCTAAGGGGAAGGGGCCGGTCAACGCTAAGGGGAAGGGGCCGGTCGAGGCTTTCGATCCGGGTCCGTTCAGAACTTTCGACCCGGGTTGAGTGTGCCCCGAGGGTCGAGCGCCCGTTTGATGGCGCGCTCGGCCTCACGCAGGGCGGGCTCGACCTCGACGCCCAGGTCCGCCAGCTTCTCCACACCCACGCCGTGCTCGCCCGTGATCGTGCCGCCGAACCGTGGTGCGAGCTCCAGGATCCGGTGGTGGGCACGCCACGCGGCCGCGACCTGCGACGGATCAGCCGGGTCATAGGCAATCACGGGGTGCAGGTTCCCATCCCCCACGTGCCCACCGATGCCGATCTCGACCCCCAGCTCACGGGCCACCTCACCGATTGCCGCCGCCACGTCGGCAAGCCTCGAGGTTGGGACGGACACGTCCTCGTTGATGGATGCGCCGCGCAGCCGCGCCATCGCCGGGTTGAAGGCACGACGGGCGCGCAGCAGGGCGTCGAGGGTGCCGGTCTCGTCCGCGCGGTCGACCCGGAGCGCACCGTTGCGGCGGAAGGCCTCCTCGTAGACGGCCAGATCCCCGAGGGCATCCTCGTGCGCATCCGTCACAGCAAGCAGCCATGCCTTGGCCCCCGCGGGAATGCCCGCCTCCGGGTCGTAGGCCGTGACAGCGCTGAGCACCACCTCGTCGAGCAGCTCGAGGGTTGCCGGCAGTCGCGAGCTTCCGGCCACCTCACGGGCCGCAGCGAACGCATCGTCCAGCGAAGCGAACGTCGCGGACACCCCGCGCTCGGGCCCGGGTGTCGGGAGCAGGGCGAGCGTCGCCTCGGTGACCACTGCGAGTGTGCCCTCCGACCCGACCACGAGGCCGGTCAGGTCGAGGCTGGCCACCGACTTGCGTGGTACGGCACGGGTGCGCACCACCGTGCCGTTGGCGAGCACCACCTCGAGGGAGCGCACGTAGTCGCGCGTCAGTCCGTACTTGATGCAGCGCATCCCGCCGGCGTTCGTCGCAATCGTGCCGCCGATCGTCGCCTGAGCCGCGGAGGCCGGGTCCGGCGGGTAGAACAGGCCGCGCCCGGCCACCGTGCGGGCCAGGTCAGAGACCAGCAGTCCGGGCTGCACCGTCACCGTCCGATCCTGCTCGTCGAGGGCGAGTACGCGGTCCATCCGGGTCAGGTCGAGCAGGACGGCGCCCGGCAGTGCGGAGGCGGCGCCGGCCAGCCCGGACAGCGCGCCCTGCGGAACGACGGGCACCCCGGCCTCGTCCGCCGCACCCAGCACGGCGGAGACTTCGGCGGTGCTCGCGGGGCGCACGACGGCCAGGGCGGGTGCCGCGGGCACCACGGCGGAGCGGTCGCGAGCGCGCAGCGCCAGCTCGTCGGCCCCGGTCAGGACGTGCTCGGCGCCGACGATTGCGACCAGCCCGTCGACCAGGGAAGCCGTCATCGGTTACTCGCCTCGCCCAGACGCGCCAGGAACAATGCCTCGCCAAGCGCCACTCCGGCGATCTCGGACGGCGCCACGGACTCGTTGGGGGCGTGGATCTGGCAGGCGGGCTCCTCGACGCCCATGAGCACGATCTCCGCGCCCGGGTTCACCGTCTCGAAGACGCCGCACAGCGGGATGGAGCCGCCCGATCCGCTCGTCACGGTCCGCTCCGCGCCGAACGCGTCGGCCAGCGCACCGGAGAGGACCGCGAACGCCTGCCCGTCGGTACGGGCCCGGAACGGCTGTCCCGGTGTCTCGGCCTCGACGCTGACCCGCGCGCCCCACGGCGCATGCCGCTCGAGATGGGCGATCAGGAGCCGCTGGGCCTCACGGGCGTCCGTGCCGGGCGGCACGCGCAGGTTGATCCGTGCCGCCGCCCGGGGCTGGACGGCATTGGCGGACCCGACCACGGCAGGGGCGTCGATTCCGGTCACCGTCACTGCCGGGCGCGCCCACAACGCGTCGGTGACCCGCCCGGAGCCGATCAGACGGACCCCTTCGAGCACCCCGGCGTCAGACCGGAACTGCGCGGCGTCGTAGTCGGCGCCGTCCCAGACCTGCGCCGCCTCGAGCCCGTCGATCGTTACGTCGCCCGCATCATCCTGCAGGCTCGCAAGCAGGCGTACGAGCGCGGCGAGCGCGTCCGGGGCCGCCCCGCCGAAGGCACCGGAGTGCACCTCGCCCTGCAGCGTCTCCACGCGCACGACGACGTCCGCGGAGCCACGCAGGGACGTGGTCAGAGTGGGCACGCCGAGGGCCACGTTCCCCGTGTCGACGACGAGCACGACGTCGGCGGGGAGCTCGTCCGGATGCTCGAGCAGGTAGTGCTCGAGCCCGCCGGTGCCCTGCTCCTCGGAACCCTCGACCACCACGCGCAGGCCGACGCCGAGGTCCTGGCCCGTCTCGCGCAGGGCGCGCAGCGCGGTCAGGTGCGCGATCACGTTGCCCTTGCAGTCCGCGGCACCCCGCCCGACGTACCGGCCGTCACGCTCGATCAGGGCGAACGGCGGGGTGACCCAGGCCGCCTCGTCGAGCGGTGGCTGGACGTCGTAGTGCGCATATAGCAGCACCGTGGGCGCGCCGTCCGGCCCCGGCCGGTGGCCGATCACCGCATCAGTGCCGTCCGGTGTGCGCACGAGCTCACAGGGCACCCCCAGATCGCTGAATGCGTCCCGCACCCAGGCGGCGGCCCGCTCGCACTCGGCGGGCGGGAACTGCCGGGGATCGGCGACCGACGGGATGGCGACCAGCTCGGCCAGATCGTCCAGGGCACGGGGCATCAGATCTGCGACGGCACGTCGCAGGGAATCGGGCACGGTGAAGGCCTCTCCGGTGGTGGGCGGTACAAGGCGCAGCGCCTCAACGGGCAGCGCGCCCGGTGGCTCAGTGCGGCTCGCTGGACCACTCACGGTTCTTGCGGCTCGCCGCCCAGGCCGCAACCTGGGTGCGGCGCTGGAGCCCCATCTTCGCCAGCAGCGAGGTGATGTGGTTCTTCACCGTCTTCTCCGCGACATTCAGCCGCTCCGCGATCTCACGGTTCGACAGGCCCTCACCGATCAGATCGACGACGCGCAGCTCGCTCGGGGTCAGATCGGCGGTGGGGTCCTCGTGCTCTGCCCGGCGCCTGGTCACGGTGCGCTCGTCGAGCAGCACCCGCCCGGAGGCGACGGCCTGGATGACGTCGGAGATCTCCGCACCGCGCACGCTCTTGAGCAGATAGGCCGCAGCCCCCGCGTCAAGTGCCTCGGCCAGTGCACGGTCGTCGTCGAAGGAGGTCAGCACAATCGGACGGGCGGAGGATCCGGAGGCCTTCAGCGCACGGATCAGGTCGATACCCGTCCCGTCAGGCAGCTGAAGATCGACAAGGATCACCCGCGGCTGCACGAGCGCGGCCCGACGCTGCCCCTCTGCGACGGATCCTGCCTCGGCCACGACGGTCAGGCCGTCGGAGCGATCGACGACCTCGGCGATGCCGCGGCGCACGACCTCGTGGTCGTCCACGATCATCACCGTGATCGGGCCGTCGGGGTTCTCCGTGCTGTTCGTAGCGCGCATGGGCCCCATGGTACCGAGCGTGGCCGTGAAAACCCGATCAGGCCCGCCCGGACCTCGGCGCTCTCGGCAGATGAGACCACCTGGCTGCCGACGCCGCTCCCGCGGTAGCCCTCGCGGATCCCACGTCGAAGCCCTGACGTTCACGTCCGCGATATCAGCGCAACCGCTGGCACCGCGGGCACAGGTGCGAGGAGCGGTTCATGAACTCCGTCCGCCGGATCGGGGTGCCACAGCGGCGGCACGGCAGGCCGGCCCGGCCGTAGGCATTCAGGTCCCGGGCGAAGTAGCCGGACTCGCCGTTGACGTTGACGTACAGGGAGTCGAAGCTCGTCCCGCCCACGCGCAGAGCGTCGCTCATCACCTCGCGAGCCGCGGCAAGCACGCGGTGCACCGTGCGGGGCGCCAGCGAGGTCCCGGGCCGCTCGGGGTGCACGCGGGCGCGCCACAGCGCCTCGTCGGCATAGATGTTGCCCACTCCGCTGGTCAGGGTCTGGTCGAGCAGGATCCGTTTGATCCCGCTGCGCCGGGCCCGGACCGCATGCACGACGGCGGCTGTGTCGAGCGCCGGGTCGAGCAGGTCGCGCCCCACGTGCTGCACCCCTTCGGGCAGCACGGGGGACGGCGAACCGAAGCCGCCCGGACCGCCGTCGGGCGTGGGCACGGTGTCCACAACCGCGAGGTAGCCGAAGGTGCGTTGGTCCACGAAGTCGAGGTGCGGCGCCGCAACCCCGGACAGGGTCAGGCGGACCCGCAGGTGGCGGTGGCGCTCGCCCGGAACGAGCAGCTGCCCGCTCATCCCGAGGTGGGCCAGCAGTGCAAGGTCTGCGGGCGCGCCGTCGGCGTCGTCGAGCAGGAGCCACAGGTACTTGCCGCGCCGCACGGCCGCGGCCAGGGTCAGCCCGGTGAGGCGGTCGCGGAAGTCGGCGGGACCGCCGGCGTGGCGGCGCACACTGTACACGCGCAGAACGTCGACGCCCGTGACGCGCGCCCCGACCACGTGCCGGGCCAGGCCGTCGCGGACCGTCTCGACCTCAGGAAGCTCCGGCACCGAGCCACTCGTAGGCCTGCTGCGCGGCGCGCTGCTCCGCATGCTTCTTCGCCGTGCCGGTTCCGGTACCCCGCACGACGTCGTCGATCAGGACCTGCGCCGTGAACTCACGGGCGTGATCCGGGCCGACGGCGGTGAGCTCGTACCGCGGCGCCCCCGCGCCCGCGGCGGCGGCCGCCTCCTGCAGGCTGGTCTTCCAGTCCAGCCCGGCGCCGAGCTCCGCCGCAGCGGTCAGCAGCGGGTCGACCAGGCCGTGCACGAAGGTCCGCGTGGTCTCGAGCCCGTGGCTGAGGTAGACCGCCCCGATGATGGCCTCGACCGTGTCGGACAGGATCGAGTCCTTGTCCGCCCCGCCCGTGCGGGTCTCCCCCTTGCCGAGCAGCACGAAGCTGCCGAGGTCGAGCGTGCGGGCGACGCTGGCGAGCGCCCGCTGGGAGACCGTCCCGGCCCGCATCCGGGCGAGGTCGCCCTCGGGCAGATCGGGGTGGCGCCGGTACAGGGCCTCGGTGACGATCACCCCGAGCACCGAGTCGCCCAGGAACTCCAGGCGCTCGTTGGTGGGCAGGCCCCCGGCCTCGTGGGCGAAGGAGCGGTGGGTCAGGGCGAGGACGAGCAGCTCGGGGTCCAGGTGCACGCCGAGCGTCTCGAGCAGCTGCTGCGGTGCACTCACGCGCGGTCCTCGGACCCGTCCTCGCCGTCGTCCGGGTCCTCGCCGTCTGCGTCGGACAGCGCCTGCAGGGCCGCCCAGCGGGGGTCGAGGGTGTCGTGCGCGTGGTTCTCGTTGCCCGGGTCGCTCAGGCGGGCCCCGCACTCGGAGCACAGCCCGCGGCAGTCCTCGGCGCAGACCGGCTGGAACGGCAGGGCGGTGACGACGGCATCACGCAGCGCGGGCTCGAGATCGATCAGCTCGTCCTCGATCTCGTAGACCTCCTCCTCGTCGCCCTCCGCCCGCGCGGCCTCGGCCCGCTCGGGGTAGACGAACAGCTCGGCGAGGTGCGCCACGACGTGCTGGTCCACGCGCTCCAGGCAGCGCACGCACTCTCCGACGGTGCTCGCGGAGACCGGGCCGGTGACGAGCACACCCTCCATCACGGACTCCAACCGCAGGTCCAGGTCCATGTCGCTGCCCTGCGGCACACCGATCACGGCGGTGCCCATGTCCACCGGCGCAGGGACGGTTCGCGCGATCTCGCGCATCGTCCCGGGCCTGCGGGAGAGGTCGTGCACGTCGATCACGAACGGGTCGCGGGGGTTCAGCCGAGTCTTCACCTGCGCCACTCTAGCTACTTCACGCCCGCTGCTTCACGACGGCTACTCCTCGGCGCCGGGCTCCCCGAGCCGGCCCGCGAGCTTGGCCCGGCCGGCCTGCACCTGGGCGAGCACCTTGCCGAGATCGATCTCGAACTCGGCGAGCCGCCGGTCGCAGTAGTCGTCCGCCTCGGAGCGCAGCCGGGCGGCCTCCTCCTCGGCTCCCTGCACGATCTCGCGGCCCTTCGCCTCCGACTGCACCACGACCTGTTCACTCGAGACGAGCTGCTGGGCCCGGGAGCGGGCGGAAGCCACGATCTGCTCGGCCTCCGAGTGCGCGTCTGCCAGCGCGCGGTCGGCGTCGGAGAGCACCTCGTCCGCATGCGAGAGCTGGGTGGGCATCACCTCGCGCATCTGGTCGATCAGGTCGAGGGCGTCCGCCTTGTTCACCAGCACGGAGGCGGACATCGGCATCGCTCGAGCGTGCGTGACCAGATCCTCGAGCGCGTCCAGGAAGGCAGGCAGTCCAGGCTGCGGCTCGTCGTCGATGTGCTGCTGCGTCATGGTCGCCCCTCGTCCAAGCCGGCGGCTCGTGCCGCCAGCGCCGTGTGGACCTGCTCGGCAACCCCCGCGGGCACCAGGTCCTCAATCGGCCCGCCGAAGCGGGCCACGTCCTTGACGAGCGACGAGGCCACGTGGGCCAGGGCGGAGTCGCCCACCACGAACACCGTCTCGACGCCCACGAGGTGCCGGTTCATCAGCGCCATCGGCATCTCGGCGTCGAAGTCGGCCCCGCCGCGCAGCCCCTTGACCACGGCGCTCGCCCCGACGCCGCGGCAGAAGTCGACGAGCAGACCGGGAACGGCCGCCACGCGCACGTTCGCCAGGTCTGCGAGCGTGGCGCCTGCCAGCTCCAGGCGCGTCTCGAGCGTGAGCAGGGGCGACTTCGCGGAGTTGACCGCAACCCCGACGACGACCTCGTCGAACAGGCGCGCGGCCCGCGAGATCAGGTCGACGTGCCCCAGGGTCAGGGGGTCGAAGGATCCGGGGCAGACAGCGATCGTCACGTGCCCCATTGAATCACTGGTCCTCAAAAGCGGCGTAGTACACGCTCGTCTCGCCGTAGTCCTTACGCGCCTCGCACGTCCAGCCGCCCGGCCAGGTCGGTTCGGGGCTGCGCCGGGAGCGCTCCACGACCACGACGGCGTCCGGGGCCAGCCGGTCCGCGAGCGCGGCGAGCAGCGCGGCGAGCGCGTCCTCGCCCAAGTCGTAGGGCGGGTCGAGGAAGACCACGTCCCACGGGCCGGACTGGCCCGCAACATAGCGCTCGGCACGGTCGGCGACGACGGTCACGCTCATCAGCCCGAGCTGTGCGACGTTGCGCCGGCACACCTGGGCCGCCGCACGCGCCGCATCCACGAGCGTGACATGGGCGGCGCCCCGGCTGGCCGCCTCGAGGCCGAGCGCGCCCGACCCCGCGAACAGGTCCAGGACCCGGGCGCCGTCGAGGACGCCGGCGTGCTGGAGCCGGGAGAACATCGCCTCCCGGACCCGGTCGCTCGTCGGGCGCGTGCCCGAGGGCGGGACCGCGATAGTGCGCCCGCCGTGAGTGCCCGCCACGATCCTGGTCATGGCGGCCACGATAGTTCAGCCCGGGCGAGTCTCTCAGCGCTCCGGGTCGAGCGGCGCCACCCACGCACACGCGACCCACCTGAGGGCAGCCGCCACGGCGCTCCCGCTCACGCCCGGTCGAGGAACTCGGCGGCGGGCTGGGCGAGGAGCTGGTCGATCGCCCGGCGCAGCGCCGGGTGGCCGGCCAGCTCGGGATCGGCGGCCACCAGCCGCTCGGCGTCGGCGCGCGCCTGCTCGATCACCGGGGCGTCCTGCAGCACCCGCAGCATCCGCAGCGAGCTCGCCAGGCCGGACTGCGCGGCCCCGAGCACATCGCCCTCCCGGCGCTGCTCGAGGTCGAAGCGGGCCAGCTCGAACCCGTCCGTCGTGGACGCCAGCTTCGCCAGCCGCACCCCCGCCGGACTGCGCTCGCCAGCGCTGGACACAAGCAGACAGGTGCTGGCCAGGTCGGAGCGGCCCACGCGTCCGCGCAGCTGGTGCAGCTGGGAGACCCCGTAGCGATCGGCGTCGAGGATGATCATGAGCGTCGCCTCGGGCACGTCGACCCCGACCTCGACGACGGTTGTGGATACCAGCAGCGGCGCGGCACCGGAGGAGAACTCGGCCATCGCGGCGTCCTTCTCCGCCGGCGCCATCCGCCCGTGCAGGGCACCGATGTGCACCCCGGCCAGCGCCGGCAGACGGCGCAGCTCCTCGACCACCTCAAGCACGGCGCGCAGGGGCGGGCGCACCGCGCGGGGTTCGCCACCGTCCAGTCGGTCCTCGGGCGCAGCCTCGACGCCCTCGTCGAGCTCGTCCGGGGAGTCCGGGTCGATCCGCGGGCACACCACGTACACGCGGTGCCCGGCGTCGATCTGTTCCCTGGCCAGCTGCCAGGTGCGCGCCAGCCACGCCGGCTTGTCCGCAGCGACCACATGCGTGCGCACCGGGGTGCGTCCGGTGGGCAGCTCGCGCAGCATCGAGGTCTCCAGGTCCCCGAACACCGTCATCGCGACCGTCCGCGGGATCGGGGTGGCCGTCATGACGAGCATGTGCGGGCTGACCCGCGCCCGCGAGCGCAGCAGGTCGCGCTGCTCCACGCCGAAGCGGTGCTGCTCGTCGACCACCACGAGCCCGAGCTCGGCGAACTGCACCTGGTCGCCCAGCAGGACGTGCGTGCCGACGACGATGCCGGCCGCCCCGGACGCGGCGTCGAGCAGCGCCTGCTTACGCGGGCCCGCACCCATCGACCCGGTCAGCAGTCGCACCCGGGTGGCGCGCTCGGCCCCGCCCAGCATGCCGGCGCCGGCCAGCTCCCCCAGCATCGTCTCGAGGGTGCGCGCGTGCTGGGCGGCGAGCACCTCGGTGGGGGCGAGCAGCGCGGCCTGCCCGCCGGCGTCGATCACCTGCAGCATCGCGCGCAGCGCAACGACCGTCTTACCGGAGCCGACGTCGCCCTGCAGCAGGCGTTGCATGGGGTGCGGGCGGGCGAGGTCCGCGGCGATCTCCGCTCCGGCGGCGCGCTGCCCGGCCGTCAGCTCGAAGGGGAGACGCGCATCGAAGTCGGCCAGCAGCGATGGGGACCCCGGCGCGGGCAGGGGCCGCACCACGGCGTCGAGCCGTGCCGTCGCCGCCCGCCGGCGCGCCAGCTCGGTCTGCAGCACCAGGGCCTCCTCGTAGCGCAGCCGGCGCTGCGCCCGGGCGTAGGCGGCCCGATCCTCAGGCAGGTGCAGCTCGCGCAGCGCGGGGACCAGGGCGTCCAGGCCGTGCGCCGTCAGCAGCTCGGGCGGGACGGGGTCCTCGACGTCCTCCTCGCGCAGCGGCCCGAGAACGGTTTTGAGCGCGGCGTGGATCTGCTTGGACTCGATGGCCGCGCTTGCGGCATAGATCGGCTCGGGGCGGGTGGCATCGGCAAGGGCGTCGTCCTCGTCCGGCTCGTCGTCCTCCGCGCCGAACAGGTGGTACTTGGGGTTGGTGAGCTGCAGCATGCCGCGGTACTCCTTGACGGTGCCGCTGAACATGGCCTGCTGACCGGGCACGAGCTGGCGCTCGTGGCCCCGCAGGGCGCCCGTGCCGCCCGCGAAGAAGGTCAGGCCGATCTGGCGCGATCCGTCCGTCGCCACCACCTCGAACATCGCACCGCGGCGCGAGCGCATCGAGCGGATGGTGCCGCGCACGACCTGCAGCGACAGCGTGACGTGCTCACCCTCCACCAGATCGGTGAGCTGGGTGTAGGCCCCTGGCTCGGCGAATCGCCGCGGATAGTGACGCAGCAGGTCGCCGACGGTCTCGAGCCCGAGCTTGGCGAGCGCGTTCGCGGACCGGGTGCCGAGCACCTTGCGCAGCGGTTCGGCAAGCCGATCGGCCCCCGTGTCCGAGGCGACCGCGCGCGTCACCAGCCCACCTCGCCCCAGCCTCCGGGCAGTCCCGAGGCGACCAGGACGACGTCGGCGCGCGGCCAGCGCACGTGCACCGCGTCCACGAGGGCGGTGCGCTCGGCCTCGATGACACCGGTGCCATGCAGCGCGAGCACCTGCTCCGGGCCGGGTCCCGTCCCGACGGCGCGCGCGATCCGCTCAACGCATCGTTCGGCCTCGCGCCCGGGTTCGTGCTCGGCTGGCGCGAGCGTGCGCACGCCGGCCGCGGCCGCACGCATCTCCTGCGCCAGCTCGTGCAGTGACCCGCCCGCTGCAGCCTCAGTCGTGGCGGCGACAGTGGCCGCAACCACCGTCTGCAGGTCGCCGGCGACCTCGACCACCTCGATCCGCGCGTCGGAGCTCTGCGCCGCGCGGCGCGCTGCCCGGGCGCACTCGCCGACCGGGGCCAGGACGACAACGTCGTCGGTGCCGGCGTCCTCGACCGCGCGCTGCACCTCCCCGGGCGCCCACGGCGAGGCCGTGAGCAGGACGACCGCGCCCGTCCGCGCGAGCTCCGCGGCGAGTGCGGGGCCGGCAACGCCCGCAACCACGCCGGACGACGGCTCCTCCGCCGCAGACTCGTCCTCCTGCCCCCACGCGGAGGCGCTGACCAGGCCGGGCAGGTGCCGGACGCAGACCTGACGCATATGCGCGCGGCGCACGGTGTCCAGCGCGGCGGCGACGTCGTCGGTGTGCACGTGCGCCTGCCATACGCCGTCGCCTCCGACGACGACCACGGACCGGCCGACAGCGCGCAGCCGGGAGCGCAGCCCCTCGGCCAGATCGGCCTCGTGCGGGCGCTGCTCCGGCGTGGACTCGAGGACGAACATGACCTCGAACTCCCCGTCGACCGCGCCGGTGGGATCCGCGAGGCTCCCGTGCTCGCGTTGCGCGGCAAGCTCACGGTCGAGCTCGCGTCCCGAAGCAGCCCCGGCCAGCAGGGCCGCGCCGGGAGCCGGGGCCCCGGAACCGTCGTCGGGAGCGAGAGCGGGTCGCAGCAGCCGCAGGGTGGACAGCTGCGCGGCCATTGCCCCGGCCGGAGCATGCAGCAGGGCCTGCCCGAGCGCATCCAGGACAAGCACCAGACCGTAGGCGCCTGCGTCGAGCACGCCGTTCTCCGCGAGGACGTCGAGATCCGCGGGACTGCGCGCCAGCGCCCGCGCCGCTCCCGCGCACGCGGCGCGGGCGGTGTGCTCGAGCGCCGGCCCCGCCGGGGCGTCGCCCCCCTCGGTGATGGCGGCAGCAGCACGACCCGCCGCACGCGCGGCCGCATCGGCGGCCGTGAGCATGGTGCCCTGCACCGGATCGGCGACGGCGGCATACGCGGACCAGGCCGCTCGGGTGAGGCAGTGGGCGAGATCCCGGGGCGGATCCCCGTCGCAGCTGCCCAGGCCGTCGGCGAACCCGCGCAGATACTCGCTCATGATGATCCCGGAGTTCCCCCGGGCGCCCAGCAGCGCACCCCGGGCGAAGGCGCGCATGGTGTGCTCACCCGGGCCGTCCGCCAGGTCGTGGCCCACCGACCGAGCACTGCGTGCCCCCTCCCGCACGGTCAGCAGCAGGTTGGTGCCGGTGTCGGAGTCCGCGACGGGGAAGACGTTGGCCGCGTTGATCAGCGGCCGGGCGGTGGTCAGCGCCAGCACGGCGGCATCGGCCCAGGCGAGAACCGCCTGGCGATCCAGCAGCTCGCTCACCGCAGGTCCTTTCGTCCTCGACCGTCGCTCGAACGGTAGCCGACTCCCTGCCGGCCCGTTCGCCATTGTCCGCCATGGCACCGACACGGGTGCCCGTTGCGCCGAGACCGAGGGCTGGGTACCGAGACCGAGTGCTCGAACCCTCGGTCTCGGTGTTCAACCCTCGGTCTCGGCGGGCTCAGCCCGCTGGCGCCACTCGCTGGCTCAGCCCTGCAGGGCACCGTTTGGGTCTGCGCGCGTACATCAGGTAGGCTTGCGTGGTTGCCCGGCATGGACCGAGCACCGTGGTGTGCGCCCCAGGCGTGCGCCACCGCCAAGAGACCATACCTTCGCCGCCATCGCGGCGTGCATGACTTCAGGAGAAGACAGTGGCTGCCAACTGCGACGTCTGCGCCAAGGGCCCGAG
>JBQGOU010000020.1:0-18647 GCA_052086865.1 Cellulomonadaceae bacterium | reverse complement strand
CGCGCTTCCCTGACACGGAAGAGGTCACTGGTTCGATCCCAGTATCGCCCACCAGCGCAGTCGAACGGGGCCATCTGTACGCAGAGGGCCCCGTTTGCGTCTCCCGGATGATTGTGGCGCGCCCGGGCCCGCGGCTCACACCCCGCCGCGCAGTGCGGCGATCGGTTCGACGCCCGCCGCCTTGAGCGAGGGGTACAGACCGGCCAGCAGCCCGATGACCCCGCCCAGGGCGGCGGCGCCCAGGGTGACCCGCACGTCCAGGATCGGTGTCCACTCCTGGGCGACGCTCACGCCGACGATCGCGGCTACCCCCAGCGCTGAGCCGATCAGCCCGCCGAGCAGCCCGATCACCACGGACTCCACGAGGAACTGCGCGGCGATGTTCGCGCGCGTGGCGCCGAGCGCCCGGCGCAGGCCGATCTCCCCGACCCGTTCGAAGACGCTCAGCAACGTGACGTTGGCGATGCCGAGCCCGCCCACGAGCAGGGCGACGGCGCCGAGCGCCAGGAAGATCGTCGAGATGTCGGACTGGACGCTGTCCTGCACCCCGGAGCCGATGACCGGCACCTGGACGCGGATGTTCTCCGGGGTGTTCGGTTCGAGCACCACCGGTCCCTGTTCCTTGAGCACCTCACCCGCGCCGAGCGCGATGCGCACCTGCACCTGATCGGCCGAGCGCAGGTCGTAGTCCGCCACAGCTGTGCCCAACGGCATCACGACGGCATCGAGCAGGTCGGTGCGCCGCGCGACGTCATCGACGATGCCGATCACCGCATAGGCGCGCGAACCGATGAAGATCGACGGCTGGGTCGCCACCCGGTGCACGCCGAGGCGGTCGGCCGCCCGCGACCCGAGCACGACGACGCGATCGGCACGTTCGGAGTGCCCCTCGTCGAACCAGCGGCCCTCGGCCACGTGCCCCCGCACCGCGGCAAGCAGTCCGGGCGACCCGGCGAGCACCGACGGGCTGGTCAGCGCGGGTGCCGACGGGTCGGTGACCGGGACGGCCGTGATCGCGTCGCCGAGGACGTCGACCTCGCTGACCAGGCCGGCCGCCTCCACGCCCGCCACGCGTTCGAGCCGCTCCTCGGCGTCCCATGGCAACGACGTCGCGACCCGGGTGCGCCCGCCCATGGACTGCGTGCTTGGCTCGAGCACCGCCTGGGTCGCCCCGACCGCGTCGAAGCGCTTGGCGATCTGGCCCGACGCCGTCTGCGCAAGGCCCACCGTCACGACGACGGAGGCGATTCCCAGGACGGTGCCGAGCACCGTCAGGACGAGCCGTCCCGGGCGCCCGCCGATCGACGATCCGGCCTCGGCCAGGATGTCACGCAGCCCGAACTGGTCCCGTGTGCGCACGGCAGGCTCGGCGACAGGCACGATCTCCTCCAGCGGCACCTCGGTCCGCTCACGACGCCATGGGAGTCTCATGCGACCTCCCGCAGCCGTCCGTCGGAGATCCGCACACGGCGTCCCGCGCGCGCGGACACGGCAGCGTCGTGCGTGATGACCACCAGGGTCATGCCCTCGCCGTTCAGCTCGTCGAACAGATCGAGCACCCCGGCCGCGCTGGCGGAGTCGAGGTTGCCCGTGGGCTCGTCCGCCAGCAGCATGTGGGCTCCGCAGACGACGGCGCGGGCGATCGCGACGCGCTGACGCTCCCCGCCGGACAGGACGGTGGGCATGAATGCGGTCCGGTGCGTGAGGTGGACGCGGTCCAGGGCTGCCTGTGCCCGGTCCTCCCGGTCCTCGCGTGGCACCCCCGAGTACGCCGTGGCGAGCAGGACGTTCTCGAGCACCGTGCGCCGTGGCAGCAGGTTGAACGACTGGAAGACGAACCCGATGCGGCGGGCACGCATATGTGCGCGGCGCGACTCCGAGGCCTGGCTCGTGTCCTCGCCGCGCAGCACGTACCGGCCGGTGGTGGGACGGTCCAGCAGCCCGAGCAGGTTCAGCAGGGTCGACTTCCCTGACCCGGAGGGGCCGATGATCGACAGGTACTCGCCGTCGCCCACCACCAGGTCCGTGGGGTGCAGCGCATGGACCTCGGGGGGCCCGGGAAAGGAACGCGCCACACCCTCGAGCACGATGGCAGGTGTCCCGCCCGCGCTGGTCTCCGTTACCGGGACGGAGGCGTGGGCGAGCTCGCTCATTCCTCCTCCTCGTCCGGGGCAGCGGTCTCACCGTCGGTGTCCGCGGCGGCCCGCTCGGTGCCGATCACCACGAGGTCGCCCTCCCCCAGGCCGTCGTCGAGCGCGGCGACCTCGGCGTAGCCGCCGGCTGCCAGGCCGGTGCTGACGGTCACGAGGTGCGTCGCTCCATCATCGTCGAGCACCTCGACCCGGGACTGTCCGCCCGGACCAGCGGTCAGGGCCGCCAGCGGTACGGCGAGCACGTCCCCGCCCGTCGAGCTCACCGGCACGGTGACGCGTACGTTCGAGCCCTGGAGCATCGTGAGCTGATCGGGCGTGAGTTCTGGGAACGCGAAGACCACCTGGGTCCTGCCGGCGTTTGAGGTCTCTCCTCCGCCATCCTCACCATCGCCGCCACCCTGGGCCGCGGCCTCGGTGGCGGCCACGGACACGGTCAGAACCGAGTCGTCCGGCAGCACAACCGTGCCCTCAGCGCCGACCTCGAGCAGTCGGGCGTCGGCGGCGGAGGCCTTCGCCGTCATGGTGAGGGTCGCCCCGGACAGGACCATGGCCTTGCCGGTCAGGGTCTGGCCCCGCTGGACGCTGACGTCGTCGACGCGTCGTGGCAAGGACGGGGCGAACACGATCTCGGCGGCCGGTGCCGGGGTGAGCGTGGCCGCCTCGGCCTCGCTCTGTGCCGCCGTGGCCTCCTGAAGGGTGGTGCGGGCATCGGTCAGCGCCTGCTGAAAGCTCGCGGTGCTCGGTGCGCGCAGCGCCTCGTCGCGCTGGGCCTTGGCGATGGCCACCTGGTCGCGCGCAGCGGCCACGGCGTTCGGGTCCGACGGCAGGCAGGGGTCCACGCTGCAGTCCGGCTGCTCGGCGACGCCGAGCGCACGCTCAGCCTCACCGACCCTTGCGTCGGCCTCGAGCCGCGTGGAGGCCGGCACCCCCTGCGCGGCCTCGTCCAAGGCGCGCTGCGCCTCGGTCACCGAGTTCTGGGCGTCGCGCACCATGGCACGGGCGGACTCGAGCGCGTCACGGGTCTCCTGATCCACGGCAGGCGCGGGGTAACCCGCCCGTGCGTACAGGGCGGTCACGGCCGAGGCGGTCGCCCCGTCGTAGACCGAGCTCGTCGTGTCACCCGGGTTCAGACCCAGCTCGGCGAGCGCGGCCTTGAGCTGGAGCACGTCGGGGCCGGTGGAGCCCGCACGGATGGTGCGGTAGGTGGGCAGGTCGCCCGGTAGGAGGATGACGGGCCTGCCCATGATCTCCAGGATCACCGAGCCCGCCTCGACGTTCGCGCCGACCTCGGGCACCTGCCCGGTCACGATGGCCGGGCCGTCGATGCCGCCGGTCTCGACCGTGACCGACGTCGGGTCGTCATAGGTCACGTCGGCGCGCAGCACGACATCGTTGGACAGCGTGCGCAGCTCGACGGGCACGGAGACCGGTCCGGCGACGGGCGGTGCGGCCTCGGCGGCCGCCTGCGCGGGGGACTTCACGAACCGGCCGAGCACAATACCGGCGACGAGGGCGAGGACCGCGACCCCGGCGATGATCCAGATGGTCCTGCTGCCACGCGTCGAGGCTTCCTCGCTCACTTCTTCTCCGTCGTCCCGTACTTGTCCACAATGGCGTCGAGCTCCGCGCGGTGGTCGTCGACGAACTGCTGCTCGAGCTCGAGCTGCACCGCCACCGTCGTGGTCAAGAGCTCGGACGACTCGGCGCACTTCGCGTCGGCGACGGCCACGGCGTACTCGCGCTCACGGAACTCCGCCCAGCCCTCGGGCGTGGCTGACGATGCCTTCTCATAGGCCGCGACCTGCTCGGGATCCTCCCAGTCGATGTCCTCCATCCCCGCGTACTGCTCCTCCCACATCGCGTTGACCTCATCACCCAGGGAGCTCTGCGCCTCCTCCTGCGTGCCGTAGGAGAAGCCTGCGTCGGCCATGCAGCTGGACCACTCCGACTGGGCCTGCGTGACCTTCGGGTCGGTCTGGATCTGCTCGTACAACGACATCATCTGTTCTTCGATCTCGACCCAGGCAGGATCGTCGTACAGCTCGTTCGCACTGGAGCCGTCGTTGTACACCTCGTGCTGGGCGCTGCCGTAGCACCCCTGGGTGCGCCAGTCCATGCTCGGGTCCTCACCCTCCCCGATCCACATACCGTCCTCGTCGTAGTCGTCCTCGTTGTACTCGACGTTGCCCCACAGGGCGGAGTAGTACGCGTCCTGCTCCCCCGACGACATGGACTCGACGTAGTCAGAGTTCGGGTCCACATACTCGACCTGCTCCTCGCTCTGCTGCTCGATGGTCTGGTCCTGCCAGTAGGTGATGCCGTACCCGTACTTCTCGGCATAGGCGACGGAGCCGTACTCGAGCCCGTCCTCCTCATCGGTGGAGGAGAAGACCGTGCCGTCCTGGTAGGGAACGGGTGTGTAGTCGAAGCCCTCCTCGGACATGCACGCCGAGACGAGCTCCTCAACCTTGCGGTGGTCCTCCGCCGCGCGCTCCTCGGTCCACTCCTCGCCGTCCCCGAAGATGGCTTGGTAGAACTCGTTCAGCGGGCTGTCCTCGGCGCTCACCTGCGTCGGCGAGTCGTTCGCACACCCGGCGAGCAGGAGCGCCCCACAGGCCAGCACGGAAAATGCACGGATAGGCACGGTCTTCATCAGGCACTTCCTTGGACTGGTGGAAACGGGCGGTGCGATGAATGCTAGTGAAAGGCGGCGGTGCTGAAATCATCCCTGCGGATGACCCTCCTGACCAGCAGCGACACGCGAGCCATCCGCTCGCGTGTCCTATGTGGCGAGAACCGCGCTTCTTACCCCGATGTGCCCAGAGTTTTGCCACAACTTCTCGCAGGGCCGGTGCCCGACCAGCTCGCCATCGACCGGTTGCTCGCCCGAGCCCATGCACGAGCGGCAGCTCACACCGAGGGCGACGTCGCCGACTACATCCCCGTTCTGGCTCACGTCGACCCGGAGCTCTTCGGGATCGCCGTCGCCGACGCCGACGGCGGACTGCACGAGATCGGCGCGACACGGACCGAGTTCTCGATCCAGTCGATCTCCAAGGCCTTCGTCTATGCCCTGCTGTGCGAGGCGCTCGGGCACGAGCGCGCCCTCGCGGTGGTGGGGGTGAACAACACCGGACTGCCCTTCAACTCCGTCGTCGCCATCGAGCTCAACGACGGGCACCCGATGAATCCCATGGTCAACGCCGGGGCGCTTGCGACCACCGCACTGCTGCCCGGCACGGACAGCCACGACCGGTGGCGACTCATCGAGGAGGGACTGTCCCGCTTCGCCGGCCGAACGCTCGAGGTGGACGATGAGGTCTACCGCTCGGAGTCCGCGACGAACCACCGCAACCGCGCCATCGCCCAGCTGCTGGTCAGCTACGGGCGGATCGGGCTCGACCCGGGCGAGGTCGTCGACCTCTATACCACGCAGTGCTCCCTGCGCGTGGACGCCCGCGACCTGGCCGTCATGGGGGCGACCCTGGCCGACGGCGGCGTCAATCCGCGCACGGGCGACCGGGTGGTCTCCGCGCCCGTCGCCCGCGACACGCTCGCGGTGCTCGCGGCGGCGGGCCTGTACGAGCGATCGGGCGAATGGCTGTTCGACGTCGGGCTGCCCGGCAAGTCCGGGGTCAGCGGCGGCCTCGTCTCGATCGCCCCGGGAAAGCTGGGCATCGGCGCCTTCGCTCCCCGGCTCGACCGGGCGGGCAACAGTGTCCGCGCCCAGATCGCCACCGCCTACCTGTCCCGGGCGCTGGGCCTGAACATCTTCGCCTCCGAACCCCATCACACGACCGAGGAGTACCGATGACAACCTCCGCCCCACAGAGCGGTCCGAGCCCGGTCGCGGCCCACCCGAGAGCATCCTGGGTCCCCATGATCGGGCTCTTCCTCGCCCAGGTGCTGATGCCTTCAACGTCGCCGCACTGCCGGTCTCGCTCGGTGGCATGGTGGCGGACTTCAACGCCACACCCACGGATGTCAGCACCGCCATCGTCACCTACGGCCTCGTCGTAGCCGCTCTCGTCATGGTCGGCGCCAAGATCGGTCAGCGCGTGGGCTGGGTCGTGGTGTTCCGCATCGTCATCGCCGTCTTCGCGCTCTCGGCGCTGACGATGGTGCTGGCTCGCTCGGTCACGTACGTCATCGCCGCGCAGGCCATGGCGGGAGCCGCGGCCGCCATTATCGTCCCCTCGCTCGTAGCTCTCATCGCGGAGAACTACCGGGGCGCGCAGCAGGCCACGGCGATCGGCTCGCTCGGCTCCGCGCGTGCACTCGCGGGTGTGAGCGCCTTTCTCATCGGGGGAACCCTGGCCACGCTGGTCGGGTGGCGACCGGTGTTCGCCATTGTGCTGCTCCTCGCCGTATCCGTGCTGGTCCTCAGCTTCCGGCTGCGCTCCGATCGCGGCGACGCGAGCGTGCAGATCGACGTGGTCGGCGCGCTCCTGATCGGCGCGGGCATCGTGGCCCTCACGCTCGGGGTGAACAACCTCAACGGCTGGGGACTGCTGCGCGCTCGCAGCGGCGCGCCCTTTGACCTGGTCGGCCTCTCCCCGGCTCCCGTGCTGGTCGTGATCGGCATCATGTTGGTCCAGTCCTTCCTGGTGTGGACCCGGCGGCGCACCGATGCCGGAAAGGTCCCGCTCGTCAGCCTCTCCATCCTGCGATCGTCCACCGAGCGCGCCGCGGTCTACGCGATGTTCGTCGTCGTCGCCCTTGAGGCGGCGCTGAACTTCACGGTGCCGCTCTACATCCAGATCGTCCAGGGCCGCACGCCCTTCGACACGTCCATGGCGATGCTCCCGTTCAACCTCACGGTGTTCTTCACCGCGATGCTGGTCGTGCGGTGCTACCGCAGGTTCAGTCCTCGCACGATCGGGATGTTCGCCTTCTCCCTGACCACCGCCGCACTTGTCTGGCTGTCCTTCGTCGTGACGAACAACTGGGAGACAGCACCCACGATTCTGGGTTTGATGGTCTTCGGCATCGGACAGGGTGCGCTGGTCACCTTGGTCTTCAACGTCCTGGTGACCTCCGCCCCCAAGGAGCTTGCCGGCGACGTCGGTTCGCTGCGCGGAACCACGCAGAACCTCGCCTCCGCGGTCGGCACCGCTCTGGCGGGCGCGCTCCTGGTGGGGATCCTCAGCGCGAACGTCACGACCGCGCTTGCGCGGAACGTCGATCTCCCACCCGAGCTGGTCTCCCAGGTGGACCTCGACAGCACGAACTTCGTGTCGAACGAACGCCTCGAGGAGGTTCTCGCGCGCACGGACGCCAGCCCGGAGCAGTTGGCCGCCGCGGTGGCGCTCAACGAGGAAGCCCGTCTGGCCGCGCTCAAGCTCGGTCTGCTCGTGCTCGCCGGCGTGAGCGCCGTGGCGATCCTCCCGGCCAGCCGGCTCCCCGACTACCGCCCCGAGGAGCTCCCGGATCCCGCGGCACACGACTGACGGCGCTCGGTACGACTTCCACGGTCCGACCGCTGCGTGCACGGCGGCGCCCGACGTGACAACCTAGAAGGGTGCCCCTGAACGTGAACGAAGGCATCGCCCGGACGGGCGTGCCGCTGACCACCCCCGAACCTCAAGCCGTGCTGAGTCCGCTCACGAACGCCGCCACGTTCCTCGTGGTGAGCGTCCGCGACGATGATGCATCGGCCTCACGCATCCTGGACGTCGCCGCCGACATCGGTTCGCTGGTACGCGCGGTGGGCTTCCGCGAGCCCTCGGGCGGACTCACGTGCGTCGTCGGGCTCGGGTCCGCCTTCTGGGACCGGGTGCAGCCCACAAACGCCCCGCGCCCGGCCGGACTGCACGCCTTCCGCAGCATCGAGGGTGCCCGCCACAACGCGCCCGCAACGCCCGGTGACCTGCTCTTCCACATCCGCGCGAACCGCCCGGACCTCGTGTTCGAGCTGACCAGGCTGGTTATGCAGGCGCTCGGGTCGGACGCGGTCGTCGAGGACCATGTGACGGGCCTGCGCTACTTCGACTCGCGGGACCTGCTCGGCTTCGTCGACGGAACCGAGAACCCGACCGGCAGGTCGGCCGCGACGGCCGCGCTCATCGACGCCGAGACCGAGGCGGACTTCGCGGGTGGCTCCTACGTGATCGTGCAGAGGTACGTGCACGACCTGGCCGCGTGGCACGCGCTGGGCACCGAGGAGCAGGAGCGCGTCATCGGGCGGACCAAGCTCGACGACGTGGAGCTGGCCGAGGACGTGCAGCCGACGAACTCTCACGTCAGCCTCAACACGATCGTCGACGAGGACGGGGTGGAGCACGACATCCTGCGGGACAACATGGCGTTCGGCGACCCGTCCCGAGGTGAGTACGGAACCTACTACATCGCCTACGCCGCCGACGTGTCGGTCACCGAGCAGATGCTGCAGAACATGTTCGTCGGCAACCCACCGGGGAACTACGACAGGATCCTCGACGTCTCGACGCCACTGACCGGCACCCTGTTCTTTGTCCCGTCCCTCGACCTGCTGGAGTCGCTGCCGGACCGGGCTGCCGGCGGACCCGACGCCGGGCAGGTGACACCGCCGCCGAGCGCCACCGCTCCCCACGATCCGGAATCGCTGTCCATCGGCAGCCTGAAAGGAAACCCCTCATGAGCTCCACCGAAGACCCGACCCTCGCCACCGGCACCGCCGTGGCGACCTCCAACCTGCACCGGTGGCTGGCTCCCGCCACCGACGCGGCGTGGGACGAGATCGCCGCAGAGGCTCGCCGGACGTTCAAGCGCAACGTCGCCGCCCGGCGCGTCGTCGACGTCACGGGACCCCTCGGAGCCGAGGCGGCCTCCGCCACCACGGGCCATCTGCGGGAGATCACCTCGCCCCACGCGGGCATCCGCACGCGCTTGCGCGAGGTCGTTCCCCTCGTCGAGCTCCGTGTCCCGTTCACCCTCTCCCGTGCGGCGATCGACGATGTGCTGCGCGGCGCCAAGGACTCCGACTGGCAGCCGGTCAAGGACGCGGCGACAGCGCTCGCCCGCGCCGAGGACAAGGCCGTGTTCGAGGGTTACCCCGAGGCGGGGATCCGGGGCCTGGGCCCCGCCTCGGACAACACCCGCATCGTGCTTCCTGCCGATGCGCGAGAGCTGCCGGACGTGGTGGCGCATGCTCTGACGGAGCTGCGGCTCGCCGGCGTCGAGGGTCCCTACGCCCTCGTCCTCGACGCGGACCTGTACACGGAGGCCTCCGAAACCCGCGACCACGGCTACCCCATCCGCGCCCAGCTCGAACGGCTGGTCGAACAGGTCGTGTGGGCCCCGGCGCTCAAGGGCGGCTACCTGCTGACCACGCGCGGCGGCGACTATGAGCTCGTGCTCGGCCAGGACGTCTCGATCGGATACCTCAACCACTCGGCGGAGCAGGTCGAGCTCTACCTGCAGGAGACGATCACCTTCCTGAGCTACACGGACGAGGCGTCCGTGGCGCTCGACCGAGCCTGACCACTACCGTTCGCCCAGCGCCCAGCGCCCAGCCTCCTGCGGCGCGTTCACCAGATGGAAGGAGAGCACCGATGAGCCGCGAGATCCAGATCACCTTCGATGCCCGTGACCCCAGAAGCCTCTCGACGTTCTGGCGCGACGTCCTCGGATACGTCCACCCCGCGCCGCCCGGAGTCGAGCTACCGCCCGGCGGGGACCCGCTGGCGGCCTGGGACCAGTTCCTGGAAGGGCAGGACGTGCCGGTGGAGCTGCGCAACTCCAGCTCGGCGCTGCAGGACCCGGACGGCCGCGGTCCCCGGATCTTCTTCCAGCAGGTCCCGGAGGACAAGGTGGCGAAGAATCGGGTGCACCTCGACGTCCGCGCGGCCCCGGGGCTGGGGGGCGAGCAACGCATGGCGGCGCTCGAGTCCGAGTGCGAACGACTTGTGGCCCTCGGCGCCACGCGGGTCCGGCGTTTCGAGCCCGAGCCGCCCATGAGCGGCGGCTTCATCGTGCTGACCGACCCCGAGGGCAACGAGTTCTGCCTCGACTGAGCCGGGTGGCCGCCCTACGCGTATCCCGCGACGCGCTGGAGCAGCTCCGGCAGCCGGCGCTCGTACGTTCGCGCCCCGATCCGCACGCCGAGCAGGAGTACGCAGATCCCCGTCGCAAGCCCGGCGACCAAGGTCACCCCGGCCCAGGCGGCGCTGTGGGTGAGGAGCGCCACGACGCCCGGCACGGCGAAGGGTAGCCACAGCCCGAGCGACACGAGCATCGCGACACCCTGGATGGCCGCGCTCGCCATGCCCGAGCCCTGCGGCTGCTTGAACGGACTCTCCCCGGGTTTCGGCACCGGGTACAGCCAGGACGACGACACGACGCTGGAGACCCCGAGCATCGTCCCCAACACCCCGAAGGCCAGGCCGAGGACGACGGGAAGGTCGCCCCAGCGACCGGCTACGCCTGTCGCGGCGACGGAGAACACGAGGCACGCGGGTACCGCAAGCACCGAGACGGCCCAGACCCTGCCCCAGCGGTCGGCCCTGCCGGACACTCCCGCGGAGACGTGCAGGGCGAACGCGGTGTTGTCGTAGGAGATGTCGGCGTTGATCGACAGCCCCAGCGCCCACGCGGTCACCGGCGCGATCAGCAGCAGCAGCGGGCCCGGGCCGCCGCCAGCGATGTACACGATGACGGGCAGCAGCGGCACGATGGCCACGGAAGCCGAGTAACGCGGGTCGCGGAACCAGTACGTCAGGCATCGCGCGGCGACGGCGCCCGTCGGCGTCGCCGGGAAGCGGGCGAACCACCCCAGACCACGGGCTCGAGCGCGCGACGCCTGCCGCGGCGGGGTGACCATGGCGCGCGCAAGCGCCCGGTCCCAGACGGCCAGGACGAGCACGAGGGTGGCCAGGGCCACCGCGAGCTGTCCTGCGGCCGCCGTCCAGGCGCCGTCGCGCAGCGAGACGGCAAAGGACCACGGAGCACCCCAGGGCGTCCAGCCGACGATGCCGGCGAGCTCGTCGAGGAGGGCCGGCACGTTCGTCCCACCGCTGGCGTCCGCAGCCAGCCGCTGGCTGAACCACCCGAAGGCCGGACCCAGCATCACCAGCGGGACCATCGCCGCGACGGTGAGGACCTCGCGGTAGCGCCGCGACTCGAGCAGCGGGGCGAGCAGCGTCGTCGTCGCCCGTGAGCCGACCACGCAGATCAGCACCGCGATTGCGGCTCCGGGCACAGCGGCGACTGCCGCCAACGGTGAGCGCCACAGCGCCGCGGCGGCCGCGAGGGCGCACAGTGCGGTGGCGAGGCCGGGCACGGACGTCAGTCCCGCGGCGGTCAGTCCGGCGAGCATGGTGCGCCGCGGCAGCCCGAACAGCGCGAAGCGTTGCGGGTCCAGCGTGGCATCCACCCCGAAGACGAAGATTGGGATGATCCACCACCCGAGGACGAGCAGGGCACCGGCGATCACCACCACCGACCCGGTCACCGCAGGTGCGGCGGCGCCCCCCGCCACCGCGGCGATCCATACCATCCCGACGACGGCGAGGGCGTACAGCACGGCGACGGCGAATCCGATCGTCTGCCACACGCTGCGCCGGAAGCCGTTGACGAGCAGTGTCGCCTTGAGCCTTATGAACTGCGCAACCACGCCAGGCCCTCCGAGTGCTGGCGTCCGCCGACAAGCTCGACGAACCGGTCCTCGAGGCTCTGCTCGCCGCGAACGGCGTCGACCGTGCCTGCGGCCAGGACGTGACCGCCCGCGACGACGGCGACGTGGTCGCACATGCGCTGCACGAGATCCATGACGTGGGAGGAGACCACGACGGTCCCCCCCGCCCGCGCATAGTCGGTCAGCAGGTCCCGGATGTTGGCCGCGGAGACCGGGTCGACCGCCTCGAACGGCTCGTCGAGGACGAGCACCCGCGGGGAGTGGATGAGCGCGGTGGCCAGGGCGATCTTCTTGGTCATGCCCGCGGAGTAGTCAAGCACCAGCGTGTCCGCGTCCTTGCTCAGGTCCAGGGCGCTCAGCAGATCCGCGGTACGCGCCGCGACGGTGTCGCGGTCCAGGCCGCGCAGCGTCCCCGCGTAGGTGATCAGCTGGGCGCCGGTGAGCCGGTCGAACAGCCGCACGCCGTCCGGCAGGACACCAAGCTGACGCTTGACCGCGTCGACGTGCTGCCACAGGTCGGTGCCGTGCACATGCACCGTGCCGAAGTCGGGGCGCAGCAGCCCGGTCGCCATCGACAGCGTGGTCGTCTTGCCCGCGCCGTTGGGGCCGACCAGCCCGTAGAACGACCCCGTCGGCACGTCCAGGTCGATGCCGGCGACGGCGATCTTGTCCCCGAAGCGTTTCCACAACCCGCGCAGGGACAAGGCGGCGGCGAGGTCGGGCGGGCGTTGTGCGGGCGGCTGCGGAGCAAGAGCAGGGCGCGCCGGCACCTCGGGAACGGGAGGGTGCGAGGACATGGCTCCACGCTATCCGAGGCCGGGCGCGGGGCTCGCGGCGCCGCGCGGGCCGGGACGACACCGCACTCCCGGCCGACCATAGCTCATAGACTGGGGCGCCGCGGGCGGTGCAGCACCCGTGGCCCACCTGCTCCTGGCCTCTGCCTCGGGTCCCAGCGCTCGAGTCTCAGGAGGTCCCGCCCGTGCGGCACACCCCGCGCTACGTCCTCACCGACGTCGAGGAGGTCAAGCGGTTGGTCCGCGAGCACCCGTGGGCGACCTTCGTCTCGCACACCGCGAACGGCCTGGTCGCGTCCCACTACCCGGTGCTCCTTGAGGAGGGCGAGCAGGGGCTGTCCATCCTCAGCCATTTCGGCCGGCCCGACGACGAGCTGCACGAGCTGGGCCGGCATGAGCTCCTGGTGATCGTGCAGGGGCCGCACGACTACGTCTCCTCCAGCTGGTACGAGCCGGGCGACCTTGTGCCCACCTGGAACCACGTGACCGCGCACCTGTACGGGATGCCCGAGATCCTCTCCGAGGAGGAGAACTACGCGGTCCTGACGCGCCTGACGGACCACTTCGAGCGGCACCACCCGCATGGGCGCTCCCTGGCCGAGGACGAGGCGGGCACACGCCGGACGGCGAAGGGCACGGTCGGTCTGCGCCTTCGCGTCGCCCGCTTCGACGCGCGTGCCAAGCTCAGCCAGAACAAGGCGCCCGAGGTGCAGGCGCGGATCACGGAGCGGCTCGAGTCTCACAACCCTGCCCTCGCCCGGGAGATGCGGCGCGCCGTCGAGGACGGGTAGCCGCCACCCTACGCAAGCGAGAAGCCGCCGTCGGAGGTGATCACCTGGCCCACCACCCATGCGCCGTCGTCACTCGCAAGCCACATGATCAGGCGCGCCGGGTCCGTCGGCTCCCCGTACCTGCCGAACGGCATGCCGGCGACGAGGGTCTCGAGCTCGGCGAGTGGCCGGTCGGTGCTCTCGGGGTCGAGGTAGCCGGTGTTGACCGGCCCAGGATTGATCGTGTTGAGGACGATGCCGCGCTCCAGCAGCTCGGCCGCGACGGTGGGCGTGACGCCGGCGAGTGCGGCCTTGCTGCTCGCATAGGCGACCTCGCCGCGCATGGGCCCGTGGATCTGGCCCGACGTCATCCAGAAGACCCGGCCCACCGGACGGGTGAACCGGCCGCGTCCGAGCCGCTCCCCCGGGCGCGCCGCGGCGTCGGATAACGGGGTGTGCCGTAGCGCGAACGCACGGGTCAGCAGCAGCGTCGAGCGGGTGTTGGCGCCCCAGAACTCGTCGAGGGTCGAGGCGGACATGTCCAGGATCGACCCGTCCCCCCCGCTGCGCGCATGGTTGCACACGAGCACGTCGAGCCGGCCGGTGAGCGCATGAGCAGCTGCGATCAGCGGCTCGACTTGTGGTGCGTCGCGCAGGTCGGCTGCCATCTCCCCGAAGCGGGCTCCAGGCGACAGCTCCGCCCGGATCGCATCCGCGACGGCAGCCAGGTCGTCCCCGCCCCAGGGCTGGTCCGCGTCGTGCGCGGCGAAATGGTGGACGAACACGCTCGCGCCTGCGCGGGCGAACGCGCATGCGACGGCGAACCCGATCCCCCGCCTGCGCGAGACCCCCGTGACGAGCACCGTCTGCCCGGAGAACGGATGGACTGACGGCGGTGCGGACATGCGGATCCTCCCGAACTCGACGGCATCACGCGGCTCGCCGAGCATCGCATACCCGGTCATGTGCTCGACAGCGCATTGCTCTCTGCCCCCGCCCCCGTCACGGTCCGGACGTTCCGAACCCCGCGGTTGTGGGCTGCCAGGACGGCGAGCAGCACGACAGCGACGACGTACAGGGCCAGGTCCACTGCGTCGATGATCGAACCTCCGTCGGCTGCCGGCGGGGGTCTGCGCCGTTCTCCCGGCGCTGGCTCCCGAGCCTAGGGGTTCGCGTCCCGGGGCGCCTGGTGCCCCGTCCGCCCGTGCAGCACGCCGGCCAGAAGCACGACCAGCCCACCTGCGATCGGCACGACGAGCAGGCCGAGGCGCAGCTCGGTGACGTCGGCGACCAGACCCACGAGCGGGGGTGAGAGGAGGAAGCCCAGGCGCATCAGCCAGGAGACGATCGTCAGACCGGTGCCGTGCCGGAGCCCGGGAAGTGCGTCCGCCTCGCTCATGGCCGCAGGAACCAGGGTGGCGACGCCGAAGCCGGCGGCCGCGAAGCCCGCAATCGTTCCGGGAACCGTCGGGAAGGCGAGGGCGAGGCCCATGCCGGCGGCTGCGATCAGCCCGCCGGCGCGGGCGACGGCCCGTTGTCCGAACCGATCGACCATCCGGTCCCCCAGCATCCGGCCGACGAACTGGGCGCCCACCAGTGCGATGAAGCCGGTCGCCGCGACGGCTGGCGACGCCTGCAGCGACTCGGCCAGGTACAGGGTCGCCCAGGAGTTCCCGGCATCCTCGACGATCGCCCCCGCGATGCCAATGCCGACCAGTGCCGCGAGAACCAGAACGGTCCGTGCGCCGACGGCGGCGCGGAGTGCGTCCTGGACCTGCCCACCATCGGCGATGGACCCCTCGTCGACGCTCTCGCCGGCGTCCTCGTCGCGTCCCGGCAGCGTGAAGCGCAGCGCGACGAGGGCGACCACGGCGAACCCCACACCGGACACGCTCAGATGCACCCCGATCGGTACGTCCAGGACGATCGCTCCGGCGGCCA
Source organism: Cellulomonadaceae bacterium (assembly GCA_052086865.1). Taxonomy (GTDB): domain Bacteria; phylum Actinomycetota; class Actinomycetes; order Actinomycetales; family Cellulomonadaceae; genus Flavimobilis. Next base: position 3,376 of record JBQGOU010000020.1, on the reverse strand, counting down.
TTGCGCCGCCGACCACCGACCCGATGGACCACAGTGCGTGGAAGGAGTTGATGATCGAGCGGCCGTAGCGGCGTTGGACCCGCAGGCCGTGCGCGTTCTGCCCCACATCCGTGATCGCGTCGAACGCACCACCCAGGAACATGGCGAAGGCGAACAGCGCAAGGGAGGGCGCCAGGCCTGCTGCCAGCACTGCGGCGCCGGTGAGCAGGGTGCCAAGGACCGCAACCCGCCCCGATCCGAAGCGTCGGATGAGCACCGCCGCCCCCAGCCCGGCCACGATCGCGCCGGCGGGGAATGCCGCGACCGCCAGCCCGTAGGCGGCGTTCTCGATCCCCAGCGCGGCCTTGATCTCGGGCAGGCGGGGCAGAAGGTTGGCGAAGAGGGCGCCGTTGGTCAGAAAGAGCGCTGCGACGGCGCCTCGGGCGCGGCGGGCCGACTGGTCCGGCGGGGCCGCCGATTGCATGGTCATGGTCGCAGCCTAGCCGCGTTATGTACGTACGTACATATCGCTATGGTGGTTCCTATGTCACGTCCTCGACGGCACGATCCCGAGCGCCGCGAGCGGATCCTCGCCGCCTGCCTGGACGTGGTGGCCGAGCACGGGGTCGCTGGAACTTCGCACCGTCGGGTGGCGGCCGCCGCCGACGTGCCGCTCGGTTCCATGACCTATCACTTCGCGGGCATGGACGAGCTGCTGCACGAGGCATTTGCCCGGTTCACCAGCACCGTCGTCGCCACGTTCGAGCAGCGAATGTCCGACGCGGCGAACCGGGACGAGGCGGTCCGTGCCGTGGCCGCCCTCATCGACGAAGACGTGCTGGGCACCCGGCGGGACCTGGTGCTGACCCAGGAGCTCTACACGCTGGCCGCCCGCGACCAGGCCTACCGCGACCTGACGAACTCGTGGATGCGGGCCAGCCGCGCGGCTCTCGAGCGCCACTTCGATCCCACGACGGCGGTGGTGGTCGACGCGCTGATCGAAGGGCTGAGCATCCACCGCGCGCTCGACACCGAACCCCAGGACCCGGCCGTGGTGGTCGAGGCCCTCGAGCGCATGACGGGCGTGCGGCGTCGATCTGCCTGAGACGACCGGACGCACCAGCCCGGTCCTGGGCATCGGCTATCCCGCAGGGTCCGAGATCAGTGCCGCGGCGAGCCGTTCCGCCGCCGCGCCGTCGCCGTACGGCAGGAACAACGAGGGCTCGACGAGCTCGGCCTCGAGGACGCAGAACGCGCCGTCGTCGTCGCGGACCAGGTCGATCCGCGCGTAGGCGGGAGTTCCGAAGCGCGCCGTGACCACGTCGACCGCCGACTGCGCGACGGCGAGCTGCTGCGCCGAGGGCGTGTGCTCGGCGCTGGTCTCGGGCGCGAACAACCCGTCGATCGCGGCTGCTCGCGGCAGTTCCACCCGTTTGCTGGCGGCGTGGCTGAACGCCCCGCCGACAAAGACCAGGGGCCACTCCCCCTCACGCGCCACGTGCGAGAGCAGCGGCTGCACGAGCACGGTCGCTCCCGCTGCGTGCAGCCGGGCGATGTGAGCCTCGGCGAGCCCGCGCTGGTCCGGAGCGTGCGATGCCGCGTCGCGGCTCCCCGCCCCCACGGCCGGCTTGACGACCAGATCGCCGTCCGGGAACCGCGGCGCGGTGCCCGGCGGCACATACGCGGTCGGGACCACAGGCACGCCCGCTGCGACCAGGTCCGCCAGATACCGCTTGTCGAGGTTCCAGCGGACCATGGCGGGCGGGTTCGCCACCTCGGTCACCTCGCCGACACGGTCGAGCCAGGCCAGGAACTCCTCCAGCCGTTCCGGGTAGTCCCAGGTCGAGCGGAGCACCGCCCGGTCGAACCCGGCCCAGTCGACGTCCGGATCGTCCCACGCGACCACCTCGACGGCGGTTGCGGTGCGCGCGAGCGCGCTCAGCGCCAGCGGTTCGTCCTCGTCCATGCCCCAGGCCGCTCGCGCGGTCACCCATGCCAGTCGTTCGATCACGTGCGGATCGTATCGGGAGCCACACGGGGCCGGGTGCTGGCTCAGGCTGGCGCACCGCCGCGACGCAGGGGCAGGGTGGCGCACCGGAAGCCCCCGGGGAACCTCGTCACCTCGGAGAAGTCCAGGGCGACGGGCTCCACCCCGTGCTCGCGCAGCGCCGCGGCCAGCCGCCGGGCCCGCTGATCGACGATCACGCGGTCCGGGGCCAGTGCGACGGTGTTCACCATGAGGTCCCGCGCCTCCTCGTCCGTGGCCTCGATGAGCTCAAAGCGGTCCGCCAGGAGGTTGCGCGAGTATGGCGTGAGCGAGGCCGAGTGCACGTAGTCGAGCCCCGGGCCGACCATGGTGAACTTCGTGTCGAGATGCACCACCCCACGTCCCGAGAACCCGATCGGCACGACCTCGCGCTCGATCCCTGCGCGCGCGAGTCCGGCCCGCAGGGCGCTGACCCCGGCCAGGTTGCTGGCCTCGCTGAGCCCGACGAGGACGACGTCGTCGGTCACGATCACGTCGCCACCCTCGATGTGTCCGGCGTCGAGCCGCTCGACCTTCGAGAGCTCGGGGAGCAGTCCGTCGAGCGCATGCTGCTCCTTGCGTCGGATGGGGTCGCGCGAGCGCGCGAGGAACAGCGTGTCGTCGATGGCGAACGCCAGATCGCGCGGGTAGAGCTGGATGTCGACGTCGCCGAGGCTCTCGAGCGTGTGCACCTGCACCCCGGCATCCGCGATGGCCTGCACGAACACCTGGTGCTGACGGCGGGCCACGTCGTGCCGTGGAACGGCGACCGTGTTGTTGCGCACGTAGCGCAGGCTCGCGAGGTCCGGGTAACGCACCGAACCTCAGATGAGGTTCCACCAGGTGAAGCTCTTGTAAGGCCCGACGACCACCTCGCGCAGGGGGGCGATGTCGCTGGGGTTCGCGATCTCGATCATGGCGCTCCTTTTAATTGGCCGAATGGCCAATTTACGGCGCCGACGCGGGATCGTCAAGGCGGCCGCGCGCCTGATGAGCCGCCACTACGCTTGCTGGCATGCCGAAGATCGTCGACCACGACGCGCGCCGCCGGGAGATCGTCGAGGCCTGCTTGCGCGTTGTCTCACGAGCAGGGCTCGCCGCCGCCACCACGCGCGAGATCGCCAGCGAGGCCGGAGTCTCGCACGGGATCATCGCCCACTACTTCACCGGCAAGGACGAGATCCTGCGCGCGGCGCTGCAGCGCTCCTACGAGCAGCTGGCCGAGCGCATCGACCTGGACGTGTCGGGGCTGTCCGGCGTCACCGCGCTGCACCGCGCCGCCCACGACGCCCTTCCGATCGGCGAGGAGGACCGCACCGGGGAGCAGATCGAGCTCGCCTTCTGGGGCTACGCGATGGGCGATCCCGAGCT
>JBQGOU010000019.1:17205-19243 GCA_052086865.1 Cellulomonadaceae bacterium | reverse complement strand
GACGGTCTGTTCGCCGCGGCGCGGCTCGCCGGCCGCGGCGTGCGCGTGACGGTGGTGCGCACCTCCCGCCGGATCCACGGTGCGGGACTCGCCGCGGCGCGGGACGCAGGCGTCGAGGTGCTGGTCCTCGCTGGTGCCCACGAACCGGCGGACCCCGAGGACGTGATCGTTCCGGTGGCGCAGGCCGCCGCCGCAGCTCTGGCCGCCGACGTCGTGGTGGACGCGGTTCTGGGCATCGGGGCCGCGGGCGGGCTGCGCGGGCCCGCCTCCGCCCTCGTGCGCGAAATCCTCCGCCAGCTCGGCGACGCGGTGGCGCGCCCGCCCGCGCGCGCGCGGCGACCCGCCCTGGTCGCGGTGGACGTGCCCAGCGGGATCGGCGTCGCCGACGGGTCCGTTCCCGGGCCGGTGCTCCCTGCGGACCTCACGGTGGCCTGCGGTGCGCTCTCGGCCGGCCTCCTGCTGCCGCCGGCGGCTCGCCTGAGCCCGCGGGTCGAGGTCATCGACCTCGGTATGACGCCCACGGTCCCCCCGGCGGCGGACCCGATCGACGCTCCCGTCTCCGGCGTCCGCCGGGTGCAGGACCGGGATGTGGCCGCGCTGTGGCCGCGGCCAGGCCCGGGCGACGACAAGTACCGCCGGGGAGTCGTCGGCGTGGTGGCCGGGACGGATGCCTATCCGGGAGCCGCCGTGCTCTCGACCGCGGGTGCGCTCGGCGCGGGTGCCGGCATGGTCCGCTACCTCGGCCCGGCCGCGGTGACCGCCGCCGTGCTCGCCGCGCACCCGGAGGTCGTGCACGGCGCGGGCAGGGTCCAGGCCTGGGTCGTGGGGCCAGGGGTGGACCCGCAGGACGCCGAGCAGGCCCGCCACGTGGCCCGCGCCCTGGGGGACGCGGGACTGGGCGGAGAGGCGCACTTCGCGCCGTCGGGGGTGTGGGGAAGCGGGGCCGGACAGAGCGTGGTCCCGGTCGTCGTCGACGCGGGCGCGCTGGCCCTGCTGCCCGAGCGCTGCCCGCCCTGGGCTGTGCTCACCCCGCACGCCGGGGAGCTTGCGCGCCTCCTCGGTGAGCGTGGGCACCGCGTCGAGCGCGCCGAGGTCGAGGCGGCGCCGCTGCACCACGCGCGCCTTGCCGGCGCCGTGACCGGCGCGACGATCCTGCTCAAGGGGTCGACGACGATCGTCGTCGGTCCGGGCGGCGTGTTCAGCCAGGCGGAGGCCCCGGCCTGGCTCGCCACGGCGGGTGCCGGCGACGTCCTGGCCGGACTTCTGGGCACCGTGCTCGCCGGGCACAGCGCCCAGGCGGTGCAGCATCCGGACGTGGTCGCGCGCTGTGCCGCCCTGGCGGCGCTCGTGCACGGCAGGGCCGCACACGACGCCAACCCCGGCGGTCCGGTGCGCGCCGGAGCGGTGGCGGCCGCGGTGCCGGGAACGGTGGCGCGACTGCTCGCCGCCGGGGACGCGGCGCCCGGGGACCGGGACCCGGGGTGGTGAGCGCGCGGGGGCGCGGGCCCGTCCTGGTCGCCTGCGCGCACGGCACGGCCTCCGCCGTCGGGCGCGAGGCCGTCGCCGGGATGCTCGACGACGTCCGGGCGCTGCGGCCCGGCCTCGAGGTGCGGGCGGCGTTCGTCGACGTGCAGGAGCCGGTGGTCGCCGATGTCGTGCGTCACGTCCTCGCCGACGGTGCCCGGGCCGTCGTCGTGCCGGTGCTGCTGTCCCCGGGCTTCCACACCGCCGTGGACGTTGCGGCGGCCGTCGGCGTGCCTGGCGCCGTCGCGACGCCTTCGCTGGGGCCCGACCGGCTGCTGGTGCAGATCCTGGTGGACCGGATCCGCGAGTCGGGCGCCGGGCCCGACGACGCCGTCGTGCTCGCGGCAGCGGGATCGAGCGACCCACGGGCCGCGGCCGCCGCCCGCCGCACCGCGGCCATGCTGGACGAGGCGCTGCGTGAGGAGGCACCACGTGAGGCGGACGCGCCGGCACGGGTGAGCGTGGGCTACGGCACGGCTGTGGCGCCGGCCGTGTCCGAGGCCGTCAGCGCGGC
>JBQGOU010000019.1:10529-17195 GCA_052086865.1 Cellulomonadaceae bacterium | reverse complement strand
AGGGTGGTCGTCGCCTCCTACCTGCTCGCCCCCGGGGTGTTCCACGACCGGCTCGCCGGCGCGGGCGCCGACGTCGTCAGCGCCCCGCTCGCGCCCGACGTCCGGCTGGCGCAGGTCGTGCTTGCCCGCTACGACGCTGCTGCTGGCCAAAGCGCGGTCTCCGGGTGAGACACGCGGTGCGGGGTGAGACACGCGGTGCGGCGACGCCGACCGAGACGCACCGCGCACCGAGTCCGGGCGCGGTGAGACAATCGCCTGCGTGAACTTCTTCCCGGCCCGCGCAGTCGTCGACCTCGCGGCCATCCGCAGCAACGTCACCGAGCTCGCCGGCCGCGCGGAGGGTGCGCAGGTCATGGCGGTGGTCAAGGCCGACGCCTACGGCCACGGGCTCCTGCCCGCCGCCGGCGCGGCGCTCGCGGCCGGTGCCACCTGGCTCGGCGTGGCACAGCCTGCCGAGGCGCTGGCGCTGCGTGCGGGGGGTGTCCAGTCGCGCGTGTTCACCTGGTTGTACGCCCCGGGCGCGCCGTTGGCCGAGCTGGTGCGCGCCGACGTGGACGTGTCCGTCGCGGCGGGGTGGGCCCTCGAGGCCGTTGCCCTCGCGGTGCGGGAGGCCGGACGACCCGCCCGGGTGCACGTCAAGGTCGACACTGGTCTGGGGCGCAATGGCCAGGACCCCGAGCATCTGGAGCCGCTGCTGCGTCGCGCCGTCGAGCTGCAGCACGACGGCCTGCTGCGGGTGGTCGGCATCTGGTCCCACCTTGCGTTCGCCGACGAGCCGGGGCACCCGTCCATCGCTGCCCAGGCCGACGTGTTCGACGCCGCGGTGGTCACGGCCGAACGACTCGGGTGCGCGCTCGAGGTGCGCCACCTGGCGAACTCCGCCGCGGTGCTCACCGACCCCCGCCTGCACTACGACCTGGTCCGTCCCGGACTTGCGGTCTACGGCCTGTCCCCGGTGCCACAGCTCGGTGGCCCCGAGGCCTTCGGCCTGCGGCCAGCCATGACGCTCGAGGCGCAGCTGGCCACCGTCAAGGACCTTGCGGCCGGACACGGAGTGTCCTATGCGCACGCCTATCACACCCCGCAGGACACGACCGTCGGGGTAGTCCCGATCGGCTACGCCGACGGTGTGCCCCGGCACGCCTCCGGGGGAACAGCCGGACCTGGCGGCCCGGTGCGAGTCGGCGCAGGATCCCGTGCGCGCACGTTGCGCGTGGCCGGACGGGTGTGCATGGACCAGTTCGTCCTCGACCTCGGTCCCGGCGCGACGGAGCAGGCCGGGGACACGGTGACGCTGTTCGGCGACCCTCGTCGCGGCGTGCCCACCGCGGAGGACTGGGCGCAGGCCGCAGGGACCATCAGCTACGAGATCCCCACCCGCCTGGGCGTCCGGGTCCCGCGCAGCTACGTCGGGCAGGACGCCTCGTGACGGACCAGGTGCTGGGCGCGGGCGACGTCGTTCTCGAGCTGACGGACGCCGATGCGACGCGCGCCTTCGGACGCTCCCTGGCAGCGCTGCTGCACGCCGGGGACCTCGTGGTGCTCAGCGGTGACCTGGGTGCAGGCAAGACGACGCTCACCCAGGGCATCGGGGCCGGCCTGGACGTGCGCGGGCAGGTGGCGTCCCCGACGTTCATCATCGCCCGGGTGCACCCGCCCCTGGGGTCGGGGCCGGCGCTCGTGCACGTCGACGCCTACCGGCTCACCTCGCTCGAGGACCTCGACGCACTCGACCTGGACACGAGCCTGGACGAGGCCGTCACCGTCGTCGAGTGGGGGACGGGCCTGGCCGACGTCCTCGCCGAGGATCGGCTCGAGATCGAGCTCCTGCGCCCGCGCGGCGAGATCGCGGCCGACGAGGACCCCGCTGCGGGATCCCGGCGGGTACGGATACGCGGGACCGGGCCGCGCTGGGCGGGCGCCCGGGTCCCGCACGCGTAGGCTGGGTGACATGCCAGTTCTCGCTCTCGACACCTCGGCGGCCATGACGGTTGCGGTGCTCGACGGCCCCGCCGTCCTGGGACGAGCAGTCCCCGACACCGCCGTGAGCGACGCGGTCACCGTCCTCGCAGAGCGCGCAGTGTCCGACCAGCGGCGCCACGCCGAACTGCTCGCACCCCTGGTGGCGCAGGTTCTGGCCGAGGCGCACGTGGCCCCCCGAGATCTCGACCACGTCGTGGTCGGCACCGGGCCCGCACCGTTCACCGGTCTTCGCGCCGGCCTCGTCACGGCCCGCACCCTGGCGTTCGGCGCGGGGGTGCCCGCGTACGGCGCGGGTACGCTTGACGCCCTGGCAGCGCAGGCTGCGAACGAGCTGGCCGTGGTTCCGGGGACCCGGCTCGTGGTCGCCACCGACGCCCGGCGCCGTGAGGTCTACCACCGCAGCTACGTCGTGACCCCGGACGGAATGAAGCCGGTGGCAGGTCCGCAGGTGGGCAGCCCCGCACAGCTTGCTGCCGACGGCGTCCTGGACGGCGCAGTCGTCGTCGGTGCGGGTGCGCAGATGTATCGCGACCTCCTCGCCGTTCGCGCGGCGGACCTGCCGGAGCTCGATCTGGTGCCCGACCCCGGTGTTCTCGCTGCGCTCGTCGGTACCCGCCTCGCCCGCGGCGAGCGACCGGACACGCGGCCCCTGTACCTGCGGCGCCCCGACGCCCAGGTGCCAGCCGCCCGCAAGCGGGCATCGTGACGCCCGCCGCGGAGCTTGACGCCGATCTGGAGCTGACCGTCGACCTCGCCGCGCAGGACGCCCGCCCCGGCGCCGACGGCGTCGACGGGGTCCTGCTGCGCCCCCTGGCCTGGGCCGACGTGACTCGGGTGGCTGCGCTCGAGGCCGCCATCTTCGGACCGAGCGCCTGGACCATGGGGATGCTGACGGAGGAGCTGCGGGGCGCGGGACGCTGGTACGTCGCCGCCCAGCCAGAGGGGCAGGGCGCGCCAGCTCCCGTGATCGGGTACGCCGGGATCTGGTTCGACGGTGAGCACGCGCACGTGATGACGCTCGGTGTGGAGGCCGAGCACCGGCGCCGCGGCCTGGGCCGCGTGCTGCTCGCCGCGCTCGTCGCTCGTGCCCGCCAGCTCGGCGCGGCCACCATGCTGCTCGAGGTCGCCGTGGACAACTCCGAGGCCCTACGGCTGTACCGCCGCCTCGGCTTCGAGCAGATCGGGCTGCGCAAGCGGTACTACCAGCCCGAGAACACCGACGCCTACACGATGCAGCTGACGCTGCGGGAGACCGGCGACGACGCCGGCGAGTAAAGGAGCACCGATGAGCGCACACGTCCTGATCTCCCCGGTCGAGCTGCGTGGCGTACTCGACGCGGGCCGGCCCGTGAGCGTGCTCGACGTGCGCTGGGCGCTCGGGCGCACGGACGGCTTCGAGCGCTATCTCGCCGGACACGTGCCCGGGGCGGTGTACGTCGATCTCGACACCGAGCTCGCTGGTCCGCCCTCGCCGCAGGCGGGCCGGCACCCCCTGCCCCCGCTGGCCCGGCTGCAGGAGGATGCCCGGCGCTGGGGCGTGCGCGGTGACGTCCCGGTGGTGGTCTACGACGACGGCGGCTCGATGAGCGCCGCGCGCGCCTGGTGGCTGCTGCGCTGGGCGGGTGTCGCAGACGTCCGCATCCTCGACGGAGGGCTGGCGGCGTGGCGCTCGGCCGGCGGCGAGGTCGTGACCGAGATCATCGAGCCGCCCCTGGGCGACGTCGTCCTCGTTCCCGGGCAGATGCCGGTGCTCGACGCCGACGAGACGGGTGCACGGGCGGCGCGCGGCCCCGGCGTGCTGCTGGACGCGCGGGCTCCCGAGCGCTTCCGCGGTGAAGAGGAGCCGATCGACTCCCGCGCGGGGCACATTCCCGGCGCGGTGAGTGCGCCGACGAGCGCCAACCTCGACGACGCGGGGCGCTTCCTGCCCCCGGATGTGCTGCGCCGGCGCTTCGAGGGGCTGGGCGTGGACGTCTCCTCCCACGTGCCCGGTGCCCCCGGTCCCGACTTCCCGGTCGGGGTGTACTGCGGATCGGGCGTCACCGCAGCGCACGAGGTTGCGGCGCTTGCCACGATCGGGGTCGATGCCGCGCTCTACCCCGGATCGTGGTCGCAGTGGTCCGCCGATCCGGACCGCGCGGTCGCGACCGGCTGACCAGGCAGAGGACGAGGACCGCTGCGCGGCGCACTACGCTGGAGGTCATGAGTGAACCCCTCGTCCTCGGCATCGAGACCTCCTGCGACGAGACCGGGGTAGCGCTGGTCCGGGGTCGCGAGCTGCTGGTCGACACGGTGGCCTCGTCGATGGACGAGCACTCCCGGTTCGGCGGAATCATCCCCGAGATCGCCTCGCGCGCGCACCTGGACGCGATGATCCCCACCCTGGAGCGGTCGCTCGACCAGGCCGACGTCGGGCTGGACGAGATCGACGCGATCGCCGTGACGGCCGGGCCGGGTCTGATCGGTCCGCTGACGATCGGCACCTCCGCCGCCAAAGCGCTCGCGGTCGCGCTGGACGTCCCGGTCTACGGCATCAACCACGTCATCGGCCACGCCGCCGTCGACGAGCTGGTGCACGGACCGTTCCGCGACCGAACCCTCGCGCTCGTCGTCTCCGGCGGGCACTCGTCGCTGCTGCTGATCGAGGACGTGGCCACCTCGGTGACCGAGCTGGGGCAGACGCTGGACGACGCGGCGGGGGAGGCCTTCGACAAGGTGGGCCGGCTGCTCGGCCTGCCCTACCCCGGTGGCCCGCACGTCGACCGCCTCGCTCGCGAGGGCAAACCGGACGCGATCCGTTTCCCGCGGGCGCTGACCTTGCCCAAGGACCAGGCCGCGCACGCCTATGACTTCTCCTTCTCCGGGCTCAAGACGGCCGTGGCGCGGTGGGTCGAGGCGTGCCAGGACGCCGGGCGTGAGGTTCCAGTGAACGACGTCGCCGCCTCGTTCGCCGCCGCGGTGGCCGACGTGCTGACGGCAAAGACCATCCGGGCGTGCGAACGGTACGACGTGGACACGCTCGTCATCGGCGGTGGGTTCTCGGCGAACTCCCAGCTGCGGGAGATAGCGGCCGAGCGGTGCGCGGCGGCGGGGATCACGCTGCGCGTGCCGCCCATCCGCTACTGCACCGACAACGGGGCGATGATCGCCGCGCTCGGATCCGCCGTGGTCCGGGCGGGTGTGACGCCCTCCGCCCTCGACTTCCCCGTGGACTCCGCGATGCCGCTGACGACGATCACGGTCTGAGCCGCAGGCGGACTACAGGGGCCGCCCGGCCCGCATCTCGGCCACCAGCGCACTGACGACGGCATCCAGGTCTCCGCCATTGCGGCGTGCCACGGCCCGCTGGCGCTGGTACCCGGCGCCCCGGCGCAGGATGGTGCGCACGCCGTCCAGCTCCTCGAGGCAGCCCAGGCGCTCCGCCGCGGGCTCGAGCTCGACCAGGAGCCGGGACACCGAATCGGTCACCAGCTCCTCGTTGCCGGCGCGGTCGAGGATGATGATCGCGTCCATGCCGTAGCGCGCCGAGCGCCACTTGTTCTCCTGGGCGAACCACGGGGGGATGGTCGGCAGCTCCCTGCCGTCGTCGAGCATCGTCGACAGGTGCTCGACCAGGCAGTGGTTGAGCGCCGCAAGCGCCAGCACCTCGGTGGTGTTCGAGGCGCCGTCGCAGATCCGGGTCTCGAGCGTGCCGAACCGAGGCGAGGGGCGCAGGTCCCAGCGGACCTCGTCGAAGTCGTCGATGACGCCGGTGTGCTGCATGTCCGCGACGTACCCCTCGAGCTGGGCCCAGCTCTCGAACTGGAAGCCGAGGCCCGCCGTCGGCAGCTGCTGGAACATCAGTGCCCGGTTCGAGGCGTAGCCCGTGTCCTTGCCGCCCCAGAACGGGCTCGAGGCCGACAGGGACTGCAGATGGGCGAAGTAGCCGAGCATGGCCCGCGAGATGGGCAGCACCTTGTCGCGGTCCTCGATGCCGACGTGCACATGCACCCCGTAGATCAGCATCTGCCGACCCCACCACTGCGTGCGGTCGATGAGCGTGGCATACCGCTGCTTGTCGGTCACCTTCTGCTGGTTCCAGCGCGCGAACGGGTGGGTTCCGGCCGACATCAGCTCGGCCCGCAACGGATCCGTCACCACGCGGATCCGGTCGATGGCGCGTTCGAGGTCGTCGCCTGCCTGGCGGACGGTTCGGGACACCCCGGAGACCACCTCGACGGTGTTCAGGAGCAGTTCCTGGTGGATGCGTGGGTCCGGGGACCCGTCCGCGCCGGCCACGGCGTCCAGGACCGTCTGGGCGATCTGGCGCAGGTCCCCGGAGTCCTTGTCGACCAGCGCGAGCTCCCACTCGATGCCGACGGTGGAGCGTTCGGAGGAGGCGAAGGGCAGGTGCACGGGTGCTACTCCGTCCGCTCGCCGCCGGTCAGCGGCTCGACGACGATGACCTGCTGGGCGCCTGCCACGCGGGTGAGGACGATGGTGGCCTCGGCAGGACCGGCGAGGTCGAGCCGGTGCCGCAGCTCTTCAGGAACCACCGCGGTACCTCGCTTCTTGATGGTCAGTCGTCCCACGCCCCGCTCGCGCAGGTACGTGCGCAACCTCTTGAGCCCGAAGGGCATGACGTCGAGCACACGGTATCCCCGGGCCAGCGGGGCGAGTGCGTCGTCGCGCTGGCCCGGGGCG
>JBQGOU010000019.1:0-10519 GCA_052086865.1 Cellulomonadaceae bacterium | reverse complement strand
CACGTAGGCGATGGTGGGGTCGATCAGGTGCCCGCCCAGCTCACGGGCCACGGACGCGACGCGCCCGGCGCGGATCACCGCGCCGTCGGGCTCGAACAGGTACTGGCTGAGCGGACCCGTCTCGGCCTGGGCCTCCTGGGCGACCGGGGCGAGATAGTGCGACCTCAGTCCGCCGTCCTGCGAGCGCAGGACCAGCACGGACCGTCCCGGGCCGTGGGGGGCCAGCGGGCCGAACCACAGCCCGGCCTCGACGACGTCGCCGTCGATCGAGACCCACTGGACCTCGGCGTCCTCGGGCAGCCCCGCGTGCGGCAGGCCAGGGCCCACCTTGACGCCGAGCGCGGGGACGCGGTCGCGCAGGGCGAGCACGGCGTCGAGGTCAGGGGCGTACGCGTGCGGGTCGAAGACGCGGGCGCCGGAGCGGGTGCGGCGGGCAGGATCGGCGAACAGCCCGTCGAGGCCGGTCAGGTCGGCCGTCAGGCCGTCCCCGTGCCGCACGGTCGCCTCGGGGAAGTGCCGCAGGTTGACCGTGGCGAGCGCGGCCGTGAGCTCGTCGATCTCGTACGCACTCACCCGGAGCTCGACGCCGGCGAAGGCCAGGGAGTCCGCACCGATTCCGCACGTGAGATCGGCGACGTGCGATGCGCCGGCGTCCAGGAAGCGCTGGGCGTGCCGCGCCGCGACCGGGAGCCGCGTGGCCTGTTCCAGGCCGTCCTGGGTGAACAGCATGCCCGCGGCGAACTCGCCGAACTTGTCCGTGGCGCGCGTGCGCAGGCGGGACTGGGTGAGCAGAGCGGCCACGAGATCAGCGTCCACGCCCTTGTCGCGCAGCGCCTGCCCCATGGGCATGGCGAGCTTCTCGTCGTACGGCGGCAGCGCGCCCAGAAGATTCCAGCCGGTCGGGCTGAGCAGCTTGGCCAGCGCCGCAGTGTCCATCGGGTGATTCTCCCACGTCCACGGACCGGCACACCGGCGAGCCCGGCCGGGTGACCACCTCGTCCGTGACCCGTGGTGGTCGGCACTCCTGATTGGCACTCGTCTTGACCGAGTGCTAACTGCGGCATAGATTGAGCAGTGGCGCCATCCCACCCGGGATGGCGGGCAGAAACGAGCCCCGACCGGCACCCGCGACGACGGTTCGGGACGTGACGTCTGCTCGAACCATCATCCATGGAACTCAACGCGAAGGGGGAGGTCCGCAGTGTCGGTCCCCATTAAGCCGCTCGAGGACAGGATCGTCGTGAAGGCCCTCGAGGCCGAGACCACGACGGCATCCGGTCTGGTCATCCCGGACACCGCCAAGGAGAAGCCCCAGGAGGGCGAGGTCCTTGCCGTCGGTCCCGGCCGCATCGACGACAACGGCAAGCGTGTCCCGCTGGACATCGCCGTCGGCGAGAAGGTCATCTACAGCAAGTACGGCGGTACCGAGGTGAAGTACGCCGGCGAAGAGTACCTCATCCTCTCGGCGCGTGACGTGCTGGCCGTCGTCAACGGCTGAGCACAACCCCTCTCCGGGTGCTGACACCCGGAACAGATCGACGACGGGCCCCGCAACCGAATCGGTTGCGGGGCCCGTCGCTGTCTGGGACCGGTCAGCCCGCGGACGCCGCCCGCTCGGCCAGAACCGCGGTGCGCTCCTCCTCGCTCAGGCCACCCCACACCCCATAGGGTTCGCGCACCCGCAGCGACTGCTCACGGCACTGCATGAGGACGGGGCAGCCCGCGCAGATCTCCTTGGCGCGCTCGGCGCGCCGCCGGCGCGCAGCGCCGCGCTCACCCTCGGGGTGGAAGAACAGCGTGTCATCCACATCCCGGCACGATCCCTGGTACTGCCACTCCCACAGCTCCATCACCGGTCCGGGCAGTCGCGAGATCTCCGTCATGGCCGTCCTCCTCGTTCGCATGTCCTGGTCGGGGTGGGACCAAGGTCCTGTGAACAGTACAACCGTTGCAGAAGTTGTTCAAGCATGGGTCAGTCTCGCGTGGCGGGCACCAAACGATTCACCCCTGGTTCACCCCAGGGTTCATGGCTCGCGAAATCGCGCCGCCGGGTGTCTCGACCGAGTCGTTCGAGGGTGTCTCGGTGGCGACCGCGCCGGGTCCTGGGCACAATCGAGTCATGTCCGCCTCCGAGATCGGTGCCCACGGCCCCGCCGAAGGCGTCCCCGAGCCCGTTGAGCTCGCTGCAGCGCGTGCCCGGCCCGGGGTCGCCGTCGCCGTCGTCGCGCGGCGCCTCGGCGTCGCTCCGGCGACGCTGCGCACCTGGGACCGTCGCTACGGTCTCGGGCCCTCGGAGCGCTCCGCGGGCTCGCACCGTCGGTACTCGCGCGACGACGTGCTGCGTCTGCTCGTCATGCGGCGGCTGACCCTGGAGGGCGTGGCCCCAGCCGACGCGGCGCGCGCGGCGCTCGAGGCCGATCTCGACGCCGAACGCACGCGCCGGGCTGATGACGTGTCCGCACAGCAGGCGGCCCGGCGCTCCGAGCACGACCTTGCGCCGGAGCACGCCACCCTCGTGCACTTCGCCCGCCCTGGTGACTCACCGGGCGAGCTGCCCAACCCCGCTGACGTCGTCGACGCCGCGCTGCGGCACGACACACAGGCGTGCCAGAACCTGCTGTACCTGCCTCCGGGGGCCGACGTCGTGGAGTGGTGGACCCGGCTCGTGGACCCTGCCTTCACCCGGCTCGCCGAACGAACCGTGCTGGCCAAGCCGGGCGAGGCGCCCGTGCTCATGCTCACGAGCGCTGCCATGCGTGCGGTGCGCAAGCACCAGGAGGCGCGCGAGGGGACGGGGGGCACCCACCCGAGCAGGCTGGGCAAGATCGTGCTGGTGTTCACCCCGCCGGGGGAGCCGTACGCCCTGCACGCGCACGTGCTCGCCGCGGCCCTGTCCACGCGTGACGTCGTCGCGCGGATCGTGATGGGCCCGGCGAGCTCGAGACGCGCGATGGAGCTCGTCGGCATGGTCCGCCCGATCGCGGTCGTGCTGGCCACGGGACTCGCCCAGCCCGACCTCGCGCTGGTCGGCTCGCTGCACGAGGGTCTGCCCGAGCTGCCGATCGTGGTCGCCGTCGAGGACGACGCAGCCGCGGGCGAGCTGCCGCTCGCCCCGGCGGTCCAGCGCGTGCGCAGCTTCACGAGCCTCTATCACGAGGTTCTGTCGATTGCGTCCGCCGCCGGCTGAGAGGCCATCGTCAGAATCGAGCAGCGCCCCGGGCAACGTACGATGGTCCGGTGAGCAAGCCCACTGACGAGACCCCGTCCCACGACCCGTTCGGCTTCGTCGGCCTGACCTACGACGACGTGCTGCTCCTGCCCGGGGAGACCGACGTCATCCCCAGCGAGGCCGATACGACGACGCGACTGACCCGTGAGCTGTCGATCGCGGTGCCGCTGATCTCCGCAGCGATGGACACCGTCACCGAGTCGCGCATGGCCATCGCCATGGCCCGCCAGGGTGGTATCGGCGTGCTGCACCGCAACCTGTCGATCGCCGACCAGGCGCACCAGGTCGACCTGGTCAAGCGCTCGGAGTCGGGCATGATCACCGACCCGGTCACCGTGGGGCCGGATGCGACGCTCGCCGAGCTTGACGCCCTGTGCGGCCAGTACCGGGTCTCGGGTCTGCCCGTGGTCGACGACGCCGGCGTCCTGCTCGGCATCATCACCAACCGCGACCTGCGCTTCGTTCCCGGTGCGGACTATCCGACGCTGCGGGTGCGTGACACGATGACACCGATGCCGCTCGTGACGGCGGCCGAGGGCATCGAGCGCGCCGCCGCGGCAGAGCTGCTGGCGCACCACAAGATCGAGAAGCTTCCTCTGGTGGACGCCGACGGGCACCTGCGTGGTCTGATCACCGTCAAGGACTTCGTGAAGTCCGAGCAGTACCCACTGGCGACGAAGGACGGCGAGGGCCGGCTGACGGTGGGCGCCGCCGTCGGGTTCTTCGGTGACGCCTGGGACCGCGTCACCGCGCTCGTGGAAGCCGGGGTCGACGTACTCGTGGTCGACACGGCCAATGGTCACGCCCGACTCATGCTCGACATGGTGCGCCGCATCAAGACGGACCCGGGCACGCGGCACGTCCAGGTGATCGGCGGGAACATCGCGACCCGCGAAGGATCGCAGGCGCTCGTCGACGCAGGCGTGGACGCCGTCAAGGTCGGGGTCGGGCCCGGGTCGATCTGCACCACTCGCGTCGTCGCCGGCGTCGGGGTGCCTCAGGTCACCGCCATCTACGAGGCCTCGCTGGCCGCCAAGCCCGCTGGCGTCCCCGTCATCGGTGACGGCGGGCTGCAGTTCTCCGGAGACATCGCCAAGGCGCTCGTGGCCGGGGCGGACAGCGTTATGCTCGGCGGGCTGCTCGCCGGCTGCGAGGAGTCGCCCGGAGACCTGGTCTTCGTCAACGGCAAGCAGTACAAGCGCTACCGGGGGATGGCTTCGCTGGGTGCGATGCAGTCCCGCGGCGATCGCCGCTCCTACTCCAAGGACCGCTACTTCCAGGGCGACCTGTCCGACGACGAGATCATCACCGAAGGCATCGAGGGGGGGGTGGCCGACCGCGGGGCGCGGTCCAACCTGGTCCACCAGCTGGTCGGTGGTCTGCACCAGTCGATGTTCTACGTGGGCGCGCGGACCGTTCCGGAGCTGCGGGCCCGCGGGAAGTTCGTGCGAATCACCCCGGCGGGCCTCAAGGAGTCCCACCCGCACGACGTCCAGATGGTGGCTGAGGCGCCCAACTACTCCTCGCGCTGATCGGGGTGGCACGGCGGCGTCGGCGGCCGGTCCTGCCGGTCCGGGACGGGCTGGGTCCCGCGCAGGTGCGGCTGCCGCCCGGCGGGTGGCCCACGGTTGCCGCCTATCTCACCGAACGGTTCGCCCACGACCGGGACCGGCTGCTGGAGATGCTCGCCGCGGGCGAGGTCGTCGGCGACGACGGGTCACCGCTGACCCTGGAGTCGGGCTACCGCGCCGGGGAGCGGGTGTCCTACTACCGGGACCCGCCGCCCGAGTCCGGTCCCGCCATCGACCTCCCGGTGCTCTATCGCGACGAGAACATCCTCGTGGTCGACAAGCCGCACTTCCTCGCCACCACCCCGCGAGGCGGGCACATCGTACGCACCGCCCTCGTGCAGCTGCGTCGCGAGCTCGATCTGCCCGAGCTCTGCCCGGCCCACCGCTTGGACCGGCTCACGGCCGGAGTGCTCGTCCTGACCACCCGCGCCCCGGTCCGCGGCGCCTACCAGACGTTGTTCGAGCGGCGCGAGGTGGTCAAGACCTACGAGGCGGTCGCCCCCGAGATCGGTCTGCGGCCGCCCGTGGTGGTGCGCAGCCGGATCGTCAAGGACCGCGGCTCGCTCCAGGCACGCGAGGTGCCCGGCGCCGTCAACGCCGAGACGGTGGTGGACCGCGTCGAGGCCCTGACGGGCGAGGGGCCCCCAGGGGAGGGATGGGCGAGGTACCTCCTGCGCCCACGCACCGGGCGCACCCACCAGCTGCGGGTGCACATGGCCGCGCTCGGCGCGCCGATCATGGGCGATCCGCTCTATCCGCGCGTGCTCGACGGGGCCGAGAACCCGGCTCGCCCGTTGCAGCTCCTGGCGCGCAGCCTTGAGCTGGTGGACCCGGTGACCGGTGTCCGGCACCAGTTCGTCTCCCGGCGCACGCTTGCACTCCTCAGCCGCGCCTAGTGCTGGCTCCCCGGGTGTCCACGAGCCATTGCTCGCCTGCGCCAGGGCCTGGCAGTCCGCGGTTGCGCCGCCACTCGTTGAAGCCCTGGGCCCAGCGCCGGTGGGCCTCGATCTGGTACCTGTGCAGGCCCGCCAGGTCCATCTGCCCCAGGTGGGGGTACCTGTGGCCCATCGCCGTGAGGACGTCGAGCGTGGCGAGCACGTCGACGTCGGCGGTGTGCAGCCGCCCGGAGTCCAGGACGCCGTAGACCCCGCACAGATCGACCAGCTTGCGTTTGCCCCGCCGGAAGCGGTCCTCGCTACGGTCCAGCACGAGGGGGTCGATCACGCCGACCAGCTCCCCGCCGAGCCGCTGCGGCAGGGTCGCCAGGTGGTGTCGTCGCAGCTCCGCGTCGAGCAGGCACAGGTCGAAGGTGGCGTTGAACGCGACGATCGGCACGCCCTCGCGCACCGCTGCGGCGATCTGGGCGGCGATCTGCTCAAGCGCCACCTCGGGCTGTTCGCCGCGCTCGCGGGCCTCCTGCGTGGTCACCCCGTGGATGGCCGACGCGGCTTCGGGGATCTCGATGCCGGGGTCGATCAGCCAGGTGCGGACGTGGGTGCCTGCCGCGCTGCGGTGCACCAGCGCGGCGGTCACGATGCGGTCGGTGCCGACGTCGATCCCCGTCGTCTCCGTGTCGAACCCGAGCAGGGGTCCGTCGATCCAGGTCGTGCCGTGAGCGGTCATGGTCATCCTCATTCCCTCGATCTCTGACACCACTGTCCCAGGGCCCTGTGACACGGTCCGTGCGGGACACGCCCGGATGGCGCCTGCCGCCGTTCCGTCTCAGGATGCGACGCCGGCCCGGCCGGGAGAGTGTGGCAGTACGTCCCAGAGCAGCAGGACGTCCCGAGAGCAGAGGAGAGAACCATGCCCGATCTGAGCACCGCCCGTGTCGCGATCCTGACGGCCGCGCGTGGGGTCGAACGGTCCGAGCTGGTCGAGCCCCGCAATGCCCTGCTGGAGGCCGACGTGCGCGCGGACCTGGTCTCGGCGGCCGACGAGGTGAGCACGGTCATCAGCGACCTCGAGCCCGCCGACTCCTTCGCGGTCGATGTCCATGTCGCCCAGGCTCGGGCGCAGGACTACGATCTGTTGCTCGTCCCTGGCGGCACCGTGAACGCCGATAGTCTGCGCCTGGACGAGGTCGCCATTGCGCTCGTGCACGCCTTCGTCGAGGCGGGCCGCCCGGTGGCGGCGATCTGCCACGGCCCCTGGGCGCTCGTCGAGTCCGGGGACATCCGGGGCAAGACGGTCACGTCGTACCCGAGCTTGCGCACGGACGTGCGCAATGCCGGCGGCACCTGGCAGGACGAGGCGCCGACCGTGTGCACGGCGAATGGCTGGACCCTGGTCACCGCGCGTAACCCCGGCGATCTCGAGGTGTTCAACGCCGCAGTGCTGGAGGTGCTCGCCGCACGTCCCGCCCGCACCTGAGAGCGGCACTGCCATGGCCGAGTCCGCCGGTGCCGGTTAGGCTTCCTGCACCCTCCCCGGTGGCCGGGGGAGGGGATGCTGTACTGCCCCGCAGAGCGACACTGTGCCGGACGAGTCGAGGAGAAGAACTGTGCGTCGATTGTCAGCGAGCCTGGCCGTGGTGACTGCCCTGGTCCTCGTCGGATGCACCGGCGACGACGACCCCACCCCCGACCCCGCGGAACCGACGACCACGTCCGCTACCAGTACGGACGAGGGGGACGGGTCGACCACGCAGCCGTCTGTGGAGGCCGTCACGGTGACCCGTGAGGTTCTGGGTGCCGAGGTGGAGGTGACGGTCCACCCCGTCGAGGTGCGCGACGACACCGCGCTGCTGCGTACCGAGTATCGCGTCGTGTCCGGGGAGCTGTCCGAGAACTTCGGGTTCGTGCTCAAGGGCGGGGGTGTGGACAACACCGCCGGCGCCGGAGGCCTGCGGCTCGTCGATGCCGAGGAGCGGGTGGTCTACCCGGTGGCGCTCGACGACCGGGGCAGAGCCGTCGCCACGTACGGGCCGATGAAGCTGAGCAACGACGAACCGCTCGAGGCCGAGTCCGTGCACGCGGCGCCCGAGGCTGGAACCGTCGACGTCCTGGTGCCCTATCTCGGGTACATTGCGGACGTACCGGTGATCGACGCCGGGGACGGCTTCACCGCGATCGTGACCGACCTCGGGGAGCCTGCCGAACTGGTCACCTACCCCGTGTCCTCCTTCACGGTGTCCTACGACGACGTGTCCTCGACTCAGGCCTCGGGCGACGAGGTCGTCGTGACCCTCAGCTCAGGCGTGCTCTTCGCCGTCGACGACGCCGCACTGAGCGCGGACGCCCAGGGGATCGTCGACGGCGCGGCAGGGCAGATCACGGCCGGGTCCGACGGCGGTGAGGTCCGCGTGGTCGGACACACGGATGACGTGGCGAGTGACGAGTACAACCAGGATCTGTCCGAGCGCCGCGCCCAGTCCGTGGCGGACCGGCTCTCGGCGGCGCTCGGCGACGGCTTCACGGTCGTGGCTGAGGGGCGCGGGGAGTCGGAGCCCGCGGTGGCGGGCACGAGTGAGGAGGCGAGGTCCGCCAACCGGCGGGTGGAGATCTTCTTCGAGGGCACGAGCGTCGTCGAGGGCGAGAAGGGCGAGGAGGTGCCGTCCGCCGACGTCCCGACCGCATCGGGCCTCGACCCTGTGGAGCTTGACGGTACGGGTGGTAGTGCCTTCGCCGTGAGCGTGGACTCGGTGACACGTGCCGGCACGGTGCTCGCCGGCACGCTGCGTGTGGAACGGACCGAAGGCTCGGCGAACCCCGTCATCGGACTGTTCGGCGACGCGGCGATCGGGCGTGCGGCGGACCGCAAGTTCGCGCTCTCGGAGCTGGGAGCGGGGCCGCACAACGCCACGGTAATGGGCGCCGACTCGTGGATCTACCCCCTGGACTACACGACCGGGGATCGTAACCGGCTGCTGGGCGAGGAACTGCTGGGCACCGGCCCCGCAGCCGGGGAAGCGATCCTCGTCACAGTGGTTTGGCCCGACCCGGGCACGGACACGGTGACGATCGACGTCCCGGGGCAGTTCCGGATCACCGACGTCCCGGTCACCGAGGGCTGACGCTCACCTGAACGTCACGCGCCGTCCCGGCGCCAGTCCCCACCGTTCGAACCGCCCGCGGGGCGACTCGAGCACCTGGGACGTCCCGCGCGGCGCGTTGGCCAGGCCCATCGGCCGAAGCACGGACACGGCGAGCACCTGGCCATCCGGGGCGCAGAAGGCCACGTCGAGTGCCTGCGTCATGCCCAGCCCGTGCACCGAGCGGCACGGGACGAGGAGCAGCGCATCGGGGAGCTCTCGGCGGGCGAGCATCCCACGCAGGCGTGTGCCGAACGTGTCGGCAACGACGAGATCGGCGACGGGCACGTCGTCGATCAGCAGGGTGGCGGTCATCTAGACTCCTTCTGATCCGGGCGACGGTCTCGCCGGGAGGCCACGTCACCGTTCCAGGTGTGGCGACCGGCGACCGGTGTTAGTGTCCTGCATCGCTGGACGGGATGCATTGTCACGGTGGCTGCGAGGCCAGGAGAGGAGCGGGCTGGTGCCGATCATCGCGATCGTCGAACCTGCGGCAGTGCCCGACGGGGTGTTGGCCGCGCAGCCCGATCTGGAGGCAGCCGTCTCCGCTGTGCAGGCCACCCCCGGGGACGTCGTCCTCGTCTCCCGGACCGAGCCGGGACGTCGGACGGCGCGCGCCACGCGTCTGGTGCTCGGCGCGGAGCACGTGGGCCTGCTGCACATTCCCGTCCCTGCCACCAGGTTCTACGCGCTCGCGGCCGCGCTTGCGCAGCTGCAGGACACCGATCTTGGCCTGACCCCGTCCGTCGCTGACGCGGCCGGAGCGCTGCTGCGGACCCAGGTGCTGCTCTCCAGCGTGACCTCGCTCGAGGACCCTTCGCCGCGCATGGGCCAGCATCTGGCCAGCCTGTGGCCGCCCAGCAGGTTCCTGCTCGACTGGGATGCCCGCACCCTGCGGCGCACGCGAGAGATCCCCGTGATTGACGGCGGCCTGCGGGTGGTCGCCGAGTCCGCCGTGGCCCTGAACCTGCCTGATCCGCCATGGTCCGAGGCCGACGTCGAGATCCATCCGGACGAGCGGCTGTGGCCGAGCTCGAGGTGGATCGAGGTCACCACCCTCACCGCGCCACTCGGCGACGCCGCGCACCGCGTCGCAGCCGGCTCCGTGCACCAGGCGTCCTGCCCGGCGTGCGGGCGGCGCGGCTCCGGCCCCACCTGCGTCTTCTGCGCCGTGGTCCTCGACCTACCCGCCCTGGCCGCGACCGTCCCCGCCACCCCTGGAGAGAACTCGTGAACCCACGTCAGCGACGGGGAGCCCTGCTCCTCGCGCTTACGGCCTTGTGTGCCGTCGGCGTCTTCCTCGGCGTCATGTCCTATGTGAGCAACATCAGCACTCAGGTCGGACCCACGGGGCCGGTGCTCAAACTCACGCGAGACGTTGCGGCGCTCGAACCGATCGAGCCCGACATGGTGGAGGAGGTCCAGGTGCCGCGCCGGTGGATCCCGAGCACGGCCGTCACCACGACGGACGCGACGCTCGGGCTCGTCGCCGGCACCGACTACACCGCGGGCTCGATCCTGCAGGAGGGGATGCTCGTGCCGCGGCCGGGGATCCAGCCCGGATACCGCGAGGTGGCGATCGTCGTTGACGCGGAGACGGGCGTTGCTGGCAAGGTCGGCTCGGGTGACCGTGTCGACATCATCGCGACCACCGAGGCGACCGACACCGAGCCGGCGCGGTCGGAG
>JBQGOU010000018.1:13246-19560 GCA_052086865.1 Cellulomonadaceae bacterium | reverse complement strand
GGCCGTCGAGTACGCGATCGAGCACGACGACGGGCAGAGCCTGCGCGCCCTCGACAAGGCCGACATCATCCTCGTGGCCCCCTCCCGGTGCGGGAAGACCCCGACCACCATGTACCTGGCCCTGCAGCACGGCCTGTTCGTCGCGAACTACCCGCTGGTCGAGGACGACTTCTCGACCGCCGACCTGCCCCGGCCCATCGCCGCCTACCGGAACCGGTGCTTCGGCATCCTCACCACACCGCAGCGCCTGCACCAGGTTCGCTCCGAGCGCCGGGCGAACTCCACCTACTCGGCCCTGGAGACCTGCGTGTTCGAGCTCCGCCGCGCCGAGGCGCTGTTCGGCGCGCACCGCATCCCGTCCGTGAACTCAGCGAACATGTCCGTCGAGGAGATGTCCGCAACCATCCTGCACACCATGAAGATCGGTACCTGACCGCGTCCCACCGAAGCGAAGGCGGCCCCCAAGTGAACTCCTCCATCCTGTGGTACTCCCAGATCGGCCTCGACGACCTCGACCAGGTGGGCGGGAAGAACGCCTCGCTCGGGGAGATGGTGCGCAACCTCACCGACTCCGGCGTGCGAGTGCCGGACGGCTTCGCCACCACGGCCGACGCCTACCGCGGGTTCCTCGCGGGCTCCGGTCTCGCCGACCGCGTGGCCGCGGAGCTCGTGACACTCGACGTCGAGGACGTTCGCGCCCTGGCCGCCGCCGGAACCCGGATCCGGGGCTGGATCCTCGACGAGCCCCTGCCCCGTAACCTCGAGGACGGGATCCGCACGGCCTTCGACCGGCTGCTGAGCGACCACCCCGACCCCGACGCCGCGTCGTGGGCCGTGCGTTCGAGCGCCACCGCGGAGGACCTGCCGGACGCCTCGTTCGCCGGCCAGCAGGAGACCTTCCTCAACGTGCGCGGAATCGACAACGTGCTGCAGGCGGTCAAGGAGGTGTTCGCCTCGCTGTACAACGACCGGGCGATCGCCTACCGAGTGCACCACGGCTTCGAGCACGAGGTCGTCGCTCTCTCTGCGGGCGTGCAGCAGATGGTGCGCTCCGACGTCGGCGCCTCGGGGGTCATGTTCACCATCGACACCGAGTCAGGCTTCACCGACGCCGTCTTCGTCACGAGCGCCTACGGGCTGGGCGAGGGGGTCGTCCAGGGGGCCGTCAACCCGGACGAGTTCTACGTGTACAAACCCGCCCTGCGCGCCGGACGGCCGGCCGTGCTCAAACGTGGCCTGGGCGCCAAGGCGACCAAGATGATCTACACCGAGGACCGGTCCGTGGGCCGCACGACGGCGTTCGTCCCCGTCCCCGAGGAGGACCGCGTGCGGTTCTCCCTGACAGATGCGGACCTGACTGAGCTCGCCCGCCAGGCGCTGATCATCGAGGAGCACTACGGCCGGCCCATGGACATCGAATGGGGCAAGGACGGCCTGGACGGGCAGATCTACATCCTCCAGGCCCGCCCCGAGACCGTGACCTCGCGCCGGCCCGCCGGCGGGGTCGCACGCTACACGCTGCACGAGTCCGGACCCGTGCTCGCCGAGGGCCGCGCCATCGGTCACCGCATCGGGGCGGGCCCCGTGCGCGTGCTCGACTCGGTGGACGCGATGCACGAGTTCCGGCCGGGCGAGGTGCTCGTCGCCGACATGACGGACCCCGACTGGGAGCCGATCATGAAGCAGGCGGCCGCCATCGTGACCAACCGCGGCGGGCGCACCTGCCACGCCGCGATCATCGCGCGCGAGCTGGGCATCCCCGCCGTCGTGGGCACGGGCGAGGGCACGGATGTGCTCGCCGACGGGCGCGAGGTCACGGTCTCCTGCGCCGACGGCGAGACCGGCTGGGTGTACGAGGGCCTGCTCGACTTCTCCGTCGAGCAGGACGCGCTGGGCGAGATGCCGCCGGTTCCGGTCAAGCTGATGATGAACGTCGGCACCCCGGACCAGGCCTTCACCTTCGCGCAGCTGCCCCACCGCGGGGTCGGGCTCGCACGCCTGGAGTTCATCATCAACCGGCAGATCGGCATCCACCCCAAGGCACTCCTCGAGCTCGACCATCTGACCGACGACGCACTGCGTGCCGAGATCTCCGCACGCACGGCCGCCTATCCGAGCCCGCGCGACTTCTTCGTCCAGCGCGTCGCCGAGGGCGTCTCGACGATTGCGGCGGCCTTTGCCCCGGAGCCCGTCATCGTGCGGATGAGCGACTTCAAGTCCAACGAGTACGCGAACCTGCTGGGCGGCGAGGTCTACGAACCGCACGAGGAGAACCCGATGATCGGCTTCCGAGGCGCCTCGCGCTACCTCGCGCCCAGCTTCCGGGAGTGCTTCGAGATGGAGTGCGCGGCCATGCGGTACGTGCGCGACGAGATGGGGCTGACCAACGTCAAGCTGATGATCCCGTTCGTGCGCACGACGGCCGAGATGGCCGGGGTGATCGAGCTGCTGGCGGAGAACGGTCTGGTCCGCGGCGAGAACGGACTCGAGGTGATGATGATGTGCGAGCTGCCGTCCAACGCCGTGCTGGCCGGGCAGTTCCTCGAGTACGTGGACGGGTTCTCGATCGGGTCGAACGACATGACGCAGCTGACCCTGGGGCTGGACCGCGACTCGGCCCTCGTCGCCGCGTCCTTCGACGAGCGCGACGAGGCCGTCAAGGTGATGCTGCACCTGGCCATCACCGCCTGCCGCGAGCGCGGTAAGTACGTCGGCATCTGCGGGCAGGGGCCCAGCGACCACCCCGATCTTGCGCAGTGGCTGCTGGACCAGGGAATCGAGTCGATGTCCCTGAACCCGGACACCGTGGTACCGACCTGGCTGGCGCTTGCGGGAGACCAGGGCTGAGTCAGGCCGGGCGCGGCTCCGGGCGCAGCGCCGCGGCCAGGTCCCGGCCGGTGGCCGTGGGCAGGTAGGCGCGGGCGACGCCGAGGGCGATCCGCGCCAGGTCGCCCTCGTCGCGGTAGACCAGGTACAGCGGGGCCGTGCGCGGGGAGAACTTCGCCTTGAACGCCTCGAGGGACTGGAAGCCGTACAGCGGTTCCAGCCGGTGGCTGAGCATGGTCAGCAGCCGGCCGAGCGCGCTCGGGTCCTGGCCCGAGGTGGCCAGGGGCGCCCCGGACAGCGACAGGTACGCAGCGCCGCGCTCGCGCAGGGTCAGGCATGCCGAGGCGATGAGGAACTCCATCACCGGACGGAACCCGGTATCCGCGTGGCGCATGAGGTCCAGCGTCCACCCGCGCACCTGCCCGCCGGGCCCGTACACGGGCAGCCAGGAGGTGAAGCCGTGCACCGTGCCGTCAGCGCCGGTGGCGACGCCCAGGAGCACATGGGGGTCCTGGGCCTGCGTGAGGGTGCCGAGTGTGAAGCCCATCTCCGGCAGCCCCTTGTCGCCCACCCACTCCTGCGAGATCTGCCAGAGCTGCGCGCGCACACGCCGGTCGAGCTCCCCCCAGTGCGTCAGGGTGAAGGAGATCTCCGCCCGCCCGGCATGATTCAGCGCGGTGCGCACGTCCTGCCAACGCTTGCCCCGGAACTCCAGGCCGGGGAGGTCGACGATCGTGTCCTGCGCGATCTCGAGCACACGCCAGCCCTCGGCCCGGGCAGCGTCAGCCGTGTCCGCGGACACCGCGAACAGGCACGGCACAAGGCCGACGTCCTCGGCGGCATGCGTGAAGGCGCCGACGGCAGTCGCCGTGGCGCCGGGCGGGCAGACCGGGTCGGCGAGCGCCAGGGCCACTCCGGCATACACCTGATAGGCGACGTAGCCGCCGTCGGTCGCCGCCGCGGCGACCTGCGCGTCCGCGCCGCGGCGCAGGGGCAGGTGGGAGTTCGCCGCCCAGGTCGTCATCCAGGACAGGCTGCCGCCCCCGTAGGTGCGCAGGTCCGCCAGCACTGTGCTCGTGCCGCCGTCGCCCCGCAGGTGCTTGGCCCGCCACGGGGCCTGGAAGGCCCCCCGTCCGCGCCACAGCACCATGAGCGCCACCAGCCACAGCAGGGCGCCACCGAGCGACAGGCCGAGCGTCTCGGGACGTTCCTGGTCGACCACGAGGTGCACGGTGGTCACCACGCCGCCGACGACGTACCAGGCCCCGATCGCCGCCCCGGCCCACCAGGCGGTGCGCAGGCCCCGCCACAGCCCGATCCCGACGACGGCGATGGCGGCGGCCGCAGCGATGGCGTGTGCCCGGTTTCCGTCGGCGAACACGACCGAGCCCAGCGGGCTGTCCACCTGGTCCCAGGTCAGCAGGGGCCGCGCCGCGATGACGGTCAGGACGGCGAGGGCGAGCTCGCGCCACTGGCGGACGGTCGCGGCGGTGCGCACCCGGTCCCGGGTCAGCACCAGCCCGGTGGCGCCCGCGACCAGGTGCTCGAGGTCGGCGATCCCCCCGATGTAGAGGAACGACAGGGTGATGTAGGCCAGCAGCGCGAGCCGGAACCGCATCCGCCACGGGGCGGGCAGCGCCGAGCCGACGACGGCCATGCACGCGAGCAGGCCTGCGGAGAACCCGGCGTCGAGATCGCCGGCCCGTTCGACCGCCCAGGTCCACCCCGTGGGGCCGAGCAGCTCGAGCAGCGCGGCCGAGCCGAAGACCGCCCCGAGCTGGCCGAGCACGCACAGGGCAGCGGTCCGTGCCGTGCCGAAGTGCCACTCCGTCCACGACAGGAACAGCGCCATCCCGCCGAGCAAGGGCACGTAGTGGCCGGGCTCCTGGGTGAGTAGTGACCCGGTGACGACCGTCCACCACCGTCCCTCGGCAAAGGCCGGCAGGCCGTAGGAGATGGACGGCCACCACGGCTGGTCGACGCCGCTGGTCCACAGCGCACCCGAGGCGACGCCCGCGCCGATCATCAGCACCAGCACGGCGTAGGTGAACGGGATGCGGCGCAGGACCACGGGGAACCTCGGGGCGTGCCGGATCGGCCGGATCCCCCGCACGGCGAACGCCAGACCCGCGATGCACCCCGCCCAGAGCGCCAGCAGGATCAGACCCAGCATCAGTGCTCCCCCTCCAGCTCGTCCCAGACCGGACCGTAGCCCAACCGGGCCTGCTCGGCAGCGACGACGTCGCGTGCGAGCCGGGCCTCGGTGACGTCCACGGCCGCGACGGCCGACTGTGCGAGCGCGGAGTCGCGCACGTACTCGTCGAACAGTCGCTCCTTGGTACCCAACAGCTCGAGGATCCGCTCGTCCACGCTGTCCTCGACGAGCAGCCGGTGCACCTGGACGGTGCGCACCTGTCCCATCCGGTGCACACGGGCGATGGCCTGCGCCTCGGCCGTCGGCTTGAGCTGGGGCTCGCACAGCACGACGACGCTCGCCGCCTGCACGTTGATGCCCACGCCGCCGGCCTGGACCTGTGCCACCAGTGCGGCGCCGGGCGCCGCAACCGAGAAGGCGTCGACCAGGGCCTGGCGCTGATCCGCGGGCACCGAGCCCGTGATCGGACCGTGCACCGGCGCGCCGTCGTCGGTCAATGCCTGGGCAACCGTGGCGAGCACGTCGCGGAAGTAGGAGAACACGACCACGCGGTGCCCGTTGCTGCGTGCCTCCGCGACGATCTCGCGCAGCCGCTCGAGCTTGGTGGAGTCCCTGGGATCCGCCGTGGCGAAGGCCGCCCGGCGCATCGCCATGAACTGCCCGGCGCGCACGGCCGGGAGGTAGACCAGCTCCCCGGCTGGCCCGAGCTCCTCCCAGTCCTGCACCGCAACGAGCTCGGGCAGCTCGACCAGCACATCGACCTGGTTGCGGCGCAGGTAGACCGGGGCCATCCGAGCCCGAAACGCATCCGCCCCGGCCAGGCCCAGGTGGCGGGGCAGCTCCGCGACCACCTCCGGCTGCAGAAGCCGCACCAGCGCGACGAACTCCTCCAGCCGGTTCTCCAGGGGGGTGCCCGTCAGGAACAGCACCCGCCAGCACGCCTCGCTCCAGGCGGCGACGGTGCGCGAGCGCTGCGCCCGCGGGTTCTTGACCAGGTGCGCCTCGTCGACCACGAGCATCTCGACGCCCCCGCCCTGTTCCTGCGGCAGGGGCACGTGGTGCAGCGAGCCGAAGGTGGTCACGCCCACGCCGCCCTGCGCCAGCCACCGGGCCGTCGCCTTCTCGCGGTCCGGGCCGTGCAACCGGTGCGGAACCAGTGCGCTGTGGACGGGAACCTCGCGGAGCCAGTTGATCAGGACGCTCGCGGGGCAGACGACGAGGAATCGGGCGCCGGGGGCCTCCGCGGCACGGTCGGCCATCGCCGCGATCGCCTGGACGGTCTTGCCCAGCCCCATCTCGTCCCCGATCATGCACCGGCCCTGGTTGAGGGCGA
>JBQGOU010000018.1:5413-13146 GCA_052086865.1 Cellulomonadaceae bacterium | reverse complement strand
GTCTTGCCCAGCCCCATCTCGTCCCCGATCATGCACCGGCCCTGGTTGAGGGCGAAGCGCGCCCCGAAGGCCTGGTACCCGCGCAGGTTGACGTGCAGCAGCCGCTGGTCGAGGGGACGGGCCTCGATGCGCTCCACCAGGTCGGTCGGCAGCATCCCCTCGGCGCCGTCCGTGCCGCCCACGGGCACGATCTGCCCGAGCACCGCGTAGTAGGACGCCGCCCGCCGCTCGAAGTCGTCCCACAGCGCAAGCGGGCCGGGGCCCGGTGCGGCGGCCGCAGCACCGAGCCGGTCGAGCACCTCGCCCAGGCGACCCCGGGAGGCCCACGCGTCCCAGTCCGCCAGGGCGGCGAGTGCGCCCCGGGCGCGGTCCCTGGTCCGCCGCCCGCGCAGCACGAGACCGAGGCGGCGGGCCGCGGGGCGGGCATCGGCCACCGCCCGCCCGGCGAGCGTGACGTAGTCGGTGAGCCCGGTGCGCTGCTCCTCGACGGCGGGAGCCAGCCGTTCGAGGCGGTGCAGCAGCCCGAGCAGCTCGGTTCCCGAGGCATCCTCGCGGTCCAGCCGGATCCGGATACGCGTGGAGTCGCGCACCACCTGCGCGAGCTGGGCCACAGCGGCGGCCACGGCGCGTGCCGTCGTGGGGCCGACGCCGGGGGCGGCGTCGAGCACGGCCGCGTCGACGTCCAGCAGGTCGATGGCCCGCCGGTACCCGGCAGCGCGCAGTGCGGAGGTGCGCAGGTTCTTCTCGGTCAGGTCCCCGAGCCGTTCGACGTCGACCTGCGCGAGCTCGGTGCGCAGCTGCGTCTCGCGCCAGTCCGTGGCGATCTGCACCACGCGCGCCCGGGTGTCGTCCACGTCGCCCAGCACGGCAGCCGCGCCTGCCACGAGCCGCTCGTGCCGTGCCAGGAGCTCCCGTGCAGATGCTCCGGGTCGCACGGCTGGGTCGGTCACAGGTCGTATCATCGCGCAGATGACGGATCTGGGTGCGTTCACCGCCGCGGTGCGGCAGTTCTCCGCCGAACGGGACTGGGAGCAGTTCCAGGACCCGCGCTCACTCGTGCTCGCCCTCACCGGCGAGGTCGGCGAGGTCGCCGAGCTGGTGCAGTGGCTGCCCGAGGGCGCCCAGCACGAGGCGCTTGCCGACCCCGCCCGCCGGTCGCGGTTCGGCGACGAGCTCGCCGACGTGCTGATCTACCTGGTGCGCCTGGCCGACGTCGCCGGGGTGGACCTGGGCGCGGCCGCGGAGGCGAAGCTGGCCCGCAATCGGAAGCGCTTCCCGGTGGGTGGTCCGCACGATGTCCGCGGCAGGGCTCCCGTCAAGGAGTAGTTCCGGCGGGGCCGGGACCATCGACGCATCCGGGGCCGCAGCGCACCGGTAGGCTGCTCGAACTGCCCGCCACGAAAGGACCTGCGGTGGAAGTCGTCTACATCTCCGCCGGGGTGCTCGTGTTCGGCGCCTGCATCTTCTGGCTGCGCTGGGAGGGCGTGCGGACCTCCAAGCGCCGTGCCGCCGCCGCCGAGGCGCGCCGGCACAAGCTGCCCGGCCGCGATCAGGTCGAGTTCGTCTCGGACGCGCTGCCGCAGGCCATCTCCGACGCCGTGCTGACCGCCCTCGACCTGCCGCGCTCCGCCCCTGCCGCAGGCGGCCCCTACATCGCTGCCGGCAACGCGGACGACGGGGTGGCCGTCATCGACGTGGCCCCCGCCGGCGCCGATCGCGCGGAGCGCATCCAGCGCTCACGCTCGGTGGTGCGGTGGGGCCACTCCGACTCCGGGCGGCTGGTCGGCACCTTCGCGCACCTTCAGGTCTGCGACCCGGATGGCGTACCCGCGGATCCGCAGACGCTGCTGGTGCTGCAAGAGGCCGTCGTGCGCGCCATCCGCGCGGCCGACCCCGAGGTGCGGATCGTCGTCGACACGGTGCCGCCCTCGAGCGCATCACCCGGCGCCGCACACGGCACGGTTGCGGGCCTCGAGCGCGCCCTGGAGCGTGCGCTGGACCCGACGGCGTCGGCCGCCGAGCTGGCGGAGCTCGCCTATCACGTGCCGCAGGCTCGCGCCCTGGTCGCCGCGAACCCGGCCATCCATCCCGCGCTGGTGCCCTGGCTCGCCGCAGTGGACGCCCCCGCCGTGGACCGGGCGCTGGCCGAACGGGGCTGACCGGGTGCCGCAGGCACCGCGGCCGGGCCTCAGCCCTGCGTGAGGTGCTGGGTGAGGTACTGGGCGAGCACGACGGCGTTGTTGTGCGCGTCGTCGTGCGCGGAGAACAGCAGCGTCACCCGCGGACGGGTCTCGACGAGGCTGCGCAGCTCGGCGACCGGACCGGGGGTGGCGTCGAGCTCGGCGCGGTACCGGCGGGCGAACTCCTCGAACCGCTGCGGGTCGTGGCCGAACCAGCGGCGCAGCTCCGTGCTCGGCGCCACGTCCTTGAGCCACAGGTCCAGATGCGCCCTGTCCTTGCTCTCTCCTCGGGGCCAGAGCCGGTCGACCAGCACCCGGAGACCGTCGTCGGAGCCGACCGGCGCGTACACGCGTTTGACCACCACGTCCATGCCGCCAGTCAAGCACGCCGGTCGCACCCCGGCAATGGGCGGGGCAGACTCTCTGACATGGCCAACCGACTTGCCTCCGCACTGTCGCCCTACCTGCGCCAGCACGCGGACAACCCGGTGGACTGGCGCGAGTGGTCGCACGAGGCCTTCGCCGAGGCCCGGGACCGCGACGTGCCGGTGCTGGTCTCGATCGGCTACGCCGCCTGCCACTGGTGCCACGTCATGGCGCACGAGTCTTTCGAGGACGAGGCGACGGCGGAGCAGCTGAACGCGGGATTCGTCAGCGTGAAGGTGGACCGCGACGAACGCCCCGACGTCGACGCCGCCTTCATGGCCGCCGTCGTCGCCGGCACCGGGCACGGCGGGTGGCCGATGACGGTGTTCTGCACCCCGGACGGCGAGCCGTTCTTCGCGGGCACGTACTTCCCCGCCGTGCCGACGGCGGGTCTGCCATCCTTCCGTCAGGTACTCACCGCCGTAGGCGAGGCCTGGACGCACCGGCGCGGCGACCTGCTGACCCACGCGGGGGCGCTCGTCGAGCAGTTGCGCGCGCGTCCCGCCGCCGCGGAGGGCCGCCTGCCCACGGCGGCCGAGCTGGACGCGACCGTCCGCCTGCTGCGCAGGGAGTACGACGACGCCCGCGGCGGATTCGGGTCCGCGCCCAAGTTCCCGCCCTCGATGACCCTGGTGCAGCTGCTGCGTCACCACGCCCGCACGGGCTCCGCGGATGCGCTGGCCATGGCCGCCGGCACGGCGGAGGCGATGGCCCGCGGGGGGATCTACGACCAGCTGTCCGGAGGGTTCGCCCGCTACTGCGTCGACGCAGGCTGGGTTGTGCCCCACTTCGAGAAGATGGCCTACGACAACGCCCAGCTGCTCGGGGTCTACGCCCTGCTGTGGCGGGCCACGGGGGCCGGATGGGCGCGGCGGGTCGCCCTCGAGACGGCCACCTTCCTGCTCGACGAGCTGCGCACCGACGCCGGGGCCTTCGCCTCCTCCCTCGACGCGGACACCGACGGCGTCGAGGGCCGGTTCTCCACCTGGACCCCGCAGCAGCTGACGCGGGTGCTGGGCGCCGAGGACGGCGCTTGGGCGGCCGAGGTGCTCTCGGCCACCCCCACCGGAACCTTCGAGGGCGGCGCGAGTACGCTGCAGCTGCGCCGCGACCCCGATCCGGACCGCTGGCAGCGTGTACGCGCCGCTCTGCGCACCGCCCGGGACCTGCGCGCGCACCCGGGCCGGGACGACACCGTGGTGGCGGCGTGGAACGGCCTGGCGATAGGGTCGCTCGCCGAGGCCGGGATGATCCTCGAGCGCCCGGAGTTGGTCGAGGCGGCCAGCGCCGCCGCCGCGCACGTGCTCGCCCTGCACTGGGATGCCCGCCCGGAGGTCCGGGTGCTGCGCCGGGTCTCCCTCGGGGACCGGGTCGGCCCGGGTGAGGGCGCCCTCGACGACTACGCCCTGCTCGCGGACGGGTTGATCACACTGTTCAGCGCGACGGGGCGCATGGAGTGGTTCGACACCGCGGGCCAGCTGCTCGACGTCGCGCAGGAAAGGTTCTGCGACGGCGCTGAGGTGTTCGACGCGGCGATACGGCACCGCCATGGTGAGGGCGTGGAGAGTCCGGCCCCGTTCCTGCGACCCGCGGACCCGGCGGACACCGCGTCCCCGG
This sequence comes from Cellulomonadaceae bacterium, assembly GCA_052086865.1. Taxonomy (GTDB): domain Bacteria; phylum Actinomycetota; class Actinomycetes; order Actinomycetales; family Cellulomonadaceae; genus Flavimobilis. The sequence continues at coordinate 8,923 of JBQGOU010000018.1, read as the reverse complement.
CCGGGCGCTCGGCGCTCGCCGGGGCACTGCTGCGCTACGGAGCCCTCGCCGGCTCGAGCACGCACCGCCGCGCGGCCGAGGCCGCGCTGAGCGCCTACACCCCGCTCGCGGCCCGGGCACCGCGCTTCGCCGGCTGGGGGCTTGCGGTGGCCGAGGCCCTGGTCGACGGACCCCGGGAGGTCGCCATCAGCGCCGGCACCGGCGCCCAGGACCTGGTCCGGGCCTTCTGGCGCACCCCGACGGCGGGCGCGGTGCTTGCCGTCGCCCTGCCCAGGAACAGGTCGGATGCCCCCGCGGATCCCGTGGTGGCGCTCCTGGCCGGGCGCGGCCCGCTCGAGGGGCGTGCCACGGCCGCCGTGTGCCGGAGGTTCGTGTGCCGGCGACCGGTGACGGGCGCCGGGGAGCTGGCCGAGCTGCTCACAGCGCCCTGACGGGACGCCGCAGACGCACGCAGGCCCCGGTTCCGAGGAACCGGGGCCTGCGTGGAAGACTCAGAGACTGAGCCGATGCGTGATCAGAGCGGGCGAATGTTCTCCGCCTGCGGGCCCTTGGGGCCCTGGGTCACGTCGAACTCGACCTTCTGGTTCTCGTCCAGCGAGCGGTAGCCGCTCGTCTGAATCGCCGAGTAGTGGGCGAACACGTCAGCGCTGCCGTCCTCGGGAGCGATGAAGCCGAAGCCCTTCTCGGCATTGAACCACTTGACCGTACCAACCGTCATTCCGTACTCCTTCAAGAGTGCTGAGAGAAGATCCCGCCTTTCGGGATCATCTCGTCGCGGTGTTCGGCGTCCACTCCTGAAGATCAAGAACCACTGGGCGACCGGAGCCGCCGTCGTGTGAAGACGAGCGAGGCACTGCAACTACCTCGTCATCCTATGGCCACAGACAGGTCCGTGGCGAGCCCAGAATGTGAAGATCTTCACCCGGTTTCCACGACCGCACCCTCAGCGCCCGACCTACTAGGGTTGGGACCGCACGGCGACGGAGCCCCTCGACGCATGGGAGGACACACGTGTCAGACACCCACGGACCCCGGGCCCGCACGGCCGCGGGCGGTGTGCGGGGAGCCGCAGCGAACGGTCTGGCGACGTTCCGGGGCATCCCCTACGCGGCGGCGCCGGTGGGCCCGCTGCGCTGGCGCGCCCCCGCACCGGCGATCCCCTGGACGGGCGTCCGCTCGTGCATCGAGTACGGGGCGGTGCCACCGCAACCCGTGCCCGCTGTCGCCGTCGCGGGCAAACGCGTCGACAACCAGTCCGAGGACTGCCTGACCCTGAACGTCGCCACACCGCTCGACGCCCTCGAGGCCGGGACGAACGCGGCGGGGCTGCCCGTCGTCGTGCACCTGCACTCCGGCAGCTATGTTCCCGGATCCGTCTCGGTGCCGGCCTTCGACGGCAGCACGCTCGCGAGCACTGGCGACATGGTCTACGTGTCGGTCAACCACCGCATCGGCGCGCTCGGCTACCTCGACCTGAGCGACCGGTCGGTTTCCGAGCGGCGCTTCGAGTCCAACCTCGCGCTGCGCGACCAGGTCGCCGCGCTCGAGTGGGTCCGTGACAACATCGCCGCCTTCGGTGGCGATCCCGGGAACGTGACGCTGCTCGGCACCTCCCGGGGGGCGACGGCGGTCACGACCCTGCTGTGCGTGCCGGCGGCCGCCGGCCTGTTCGCCCGTGCCGTCGCCCAGAGCCCGGCACCCTACTCCGCGCAGGAGCATGACGTCGCGCGCCGCTGGGCAGACGCCTTCGTGGACCTGCTCGGGGCGGACGTGGCCGACGCCGCGCAGGTGCTGGACACCGCAAGCGCAGCCGAGCTCGTCGCCGCCGCCGAGCGCCTGACGGCGTATGCGCCGGACGAGCTGCCCGGGGCGCTGTGGACAAGCCCCGTCGTCGACGACTTCCTGCCCGAGCTCCCGGCCCACGTCTTCGCGTCGGGCCGCTCGCACCGGGTGCCGCTGCTCATCGGGACCACGAAGTACGAGGGCGGTGCCTTCGTCACCCCCCGCCCGCAGGTTCTCCCCGATACGGCCGAGCGACAGGACCTGATGTTCGAGGCGGCGGACCCGACGGCGCGCTACCGCGTCCTGCCCGCCTACCCCGGCTACCCGAGCCGCAAGGCCCGGTTCCAGCTCGCAGGCGACGCCCTGTTCTGGGTGCCCTCCGTCCGGGTGGCTGCCGACCACGCCCGGGTGGCCCCGACGTACGTCTACCGCTACGACTTCACCACCGCGGCGCTCAACCTCGTGGGCCTGGACGCCGTGCACGGTGCGGAGATCGTGCCGGTCTTCGGGTTGGCGGACACCGCAGCGGGACGGTCGATGACCGCGCTGGGCGGGGGAAGGGACCTGGAGTCGCTGAGCAACCGGATGCAGCTGCACTGGTTCAGCTTCGTGCGGACGGGCACCCCGCGTGAGACGTGGCCCGCCTACGACGCACGGGACCGTCCGACCATGGTCTTCGCCCGCACCGACAGGGTGATCGCCGATCCGGGCACGGAGCGTCGCGTCGCATGGGGGGACTTCCCCCCGGCGCCGCGCTGGCACGCCATCGCGCACTGACTCCCCGCAGGCCGGGTTTGGTGCGCGTGCTCAGGACCCGGCACGCACCACGTTGCGCAGCGGCTCGCCCGCCGCGAGCGCCACGACGTTGTGCGCCACGAGCTCATCCGCGCCGACGGGCCGCCCGCCAGCGGCGTGCGGGCTGATCAGCAGGTTCGGGCAGGACCACAACGGGGAGCCCTGCGGAAGCGGCTCGGTGGCGAACACGTCCAGCGCCGCGGCCCCGAGGGACCCCGACTCGAGCGCCGTCTGCAGCGCCGCCTCGTCGAGCACGGCGCCGCGTCCGACGTTCACGACGACGGCGCGATCCGGCAGCGCCGAGAACACGCTCGCATCCAGAACACCGCGGGTGGACGGCAGGTCGGGAAGCACCGAGATCAGGACGTCGGTCTCCGGGAGATGGGCGCGCACGCCGTCGTCGTCGAGGACGGGGAACCCACCCCGCGACCCGGCGCGTGTGGCCCCGCCGGTCACCGAGGCCCCCAGCGCGCTGAGCACCGGCGCGAGGCGCTGTCCGATCGACCCGAAACCCCAGACCAGCACGCGCGCGCCGATCAGCGTACGGACTTGACCGGCGGGGTGCAGCGGCTGCAGCCCGCCCAGCTCACCGGCCCAGCGGCCGGCGTCCTGGGCGTGGACCATCTGGGGCACGCGGCGCAGCGTCGCGAGGAGCAGCGCGAGGGTGTGCTCGGTGACCGTGGCGTCGTGCAGCCCGCGGCCGGACGCAATCGTCACGTCGGGGGCGAAGCCTGCGGCCAGTGCCACATCCGGTCCTGCTGCGAGGGTCTGCACCAGGCGCAGCCCGGTCATGCGCCTGGCAGCGTCAGCGACCAGCTCGGGCGGGTTGCCCCAGGTGACGAGCACCTGTGCCCCCAGCAGCTCATCGGGCACGGGCTGGTCCGGGTCGTAGCGCACGGCGCGGACATCAGCCGGCAGCCGGGGCTCGCCCTC